>NZ_JBEZWL010000046.1:0-53579 GCF_040648015.1 Streptomyces sp. NPDC029216
CGCGGCCGCCGCGTCGGCGGGCCGCTCGGCGCTCTCCGCGAGCCACTGCCCGACGGGCCCGTCGGCCGGGCGTTCCCCGTCCTCGGTGACGAGGAGGCCGTGCGCCTCCAGCTGGGCGAGGAGGACGTCCACCGCCCCGCGCACCGCCGACCGGGGTTCCATCGTGTCGAGGAGCGCTTCGAGTCCGCCGTCGCGCAGCGGCCCCTCCAGCAGCTTCCACAGGGCCGGCAGGGCGTTGCTGCCCTCCAGGGTGACGCTGCCGCCCCGGCCCCGCAGGTGCAGGCCGGCCCGCAGCGGGGTCACGGCCACCCCCGGCCGCAGCCTCCGTACGGCCGTCGGGCGCGCGACGGTGGTCATGCGCGTCCCTCCACCGCGTCGACGGCCTGGGCGATCTCCGTACGCCAGTCGCTGCCGGTCAGGCCGGGCACGGCGCGGACGACGAGGTGCGCCGCCAGGTACCGCTCCAGCGGGCGGACGTCGCAGATGGCGAGGAGCCGGTACAGGGCGTTGGTGCAGGCCCGGTAGACCAGGTAGTCGGGGTGGTCGAACATCGCGCCCCCGGGGTCGGAGCGGCTCAGCAGGCGGTGGAACTCGCTGTACCGGGTGCGCAGGTCGTGGTTCCAGCGCTCCGCCGTGTCCGCGTCGCCGGTGGCGAGGGCGCGGGCCCTGTACTCGGGCGGGGCGCCGTGCAGGTCCGCGCCGGCGTCGTAGCGGCTGCGCGCCAGCCGCCAGGCGCCGGCGGAGAACTCGGCCCAGGCCCGCTCCCAGCCCGCCGCGCCGCCGTCGGCGATCCGGCCGACGAGGGCGGTCACCGCCCGGTCGGCGCGTTCGCCGTGCTGCTCGAAGCGCTCCCGCAGCCGGCCGTCCGGGTCGTCGTGGACGAGGAAGTCCTCCAGGTGCGAGACGTACGACCAGTGGCCGCCGGCGAGGCCGCCGGGGTGGGCGCTCGCGTGCGCCGCGAGGGCGGTCACCGCGAGCCGGATCCGGGCCCGCGCGCCGTCGCCGTGCTCGCCGAGGAAGCCGGCGCCGGCCCGCAGCGCGCCGAGCCCGGCCCGCAGCAGGTCGTCGCGGAGGTCGGCGCCGTCCTCGCCGAGGAGGCCGCGTACGGACGTGCGGTCGACGGCCTCGATCCGGACCGTGTTGTCGGGTTCGATCGGGCCGTAGGGCGGGGGCACGAGTTCGGCGCGCCCGGCCTCGGCGGCCCGCTCCAGCAGCTGCGCCTCGGTGAGGTCACTGTGCGAGGGGTGGTCGCGGAGCCAGTCGCGGAGCGCGGCCGCGGCGGACCCGGCCGCCTGCGTCACCTCCCGGGCCGGGCCCTGGAGCCGCAGCCGCAGGTGGGGGCCGTGCAGCCAGTGCCGTTCCACGTGGGCGGCCAGTCCTTGTGCCGCGGCGGACTCGGCGAGCGGCAGGAGCGCGCCGCGCAGCAGGGGCGCCTTGTCCGGGTGGTGGTGGTAGGCCACCACGTCGAGGGCGTGGTCGTGGGGACGCATGCGCGGCTCGCTTCCTTCCTTCGTCGTCCGGTGCCGGTTCATCGCTTCACCGCCTGATCGCCTGATCGCCTGGTCGCCTGGTCGCCTGGTCGCCTGGTCGCCGCATGCGTCATGGCCGCGTCGCCGCCGTCCCGGTCCGGTAGACCTCCAGGACGAGTTCGACGGCGCGGGCCGGGGCGTCCAGTCCGCCGGGGGCGGGCAGGGCCTCCTCCAGGACGGCGCCGCCGCCGTGGCGGGCGAGCCATTTGGGCAGGCAGCGCAGGTGCAGGGCGTTGCCGAGGTCCACGAGGTGCGGTTTGGGGCGGCTGATTCCGGTCAGGAAGTCCTCGGCGGCGCGGCCGGTGGGGGCGGCGCCGGTGGGGTGCAGGAAGACCTGTTCGGGGAGGTCCAGGGCGGCGCGCCAGCGGGCGGCGGCCTCCGCCGGGACCGGGCCGCCGGCGGTGAGGTCGGCGCGCAGCCGCTCGACCGCCCCGGCCGGCAGCAGCCAGCGCCGGCGGCGGAGCAGCACGCCGCGGTGGCGCAGCCGGGGGGTGTGGGTGACGTGGCCGCCGCCCGGGGCGGGGAGGGTGCCCCGGGGGACGAGCGGGCGGAGGTCGACGGCGCCGTGGGGCTGGTCGGCGAGGTGGGCGCCGAGGCGGCGCGGCAGCAGGACGGGGGCGAGGAAGCCGGGGTAGAGCACGTCGAGGAGTTCGCCGGTGCCGCGCAGCCGGAGGCGGACCTGGTCGGCGGTTTCGTCGTGGACGAGTTCCAGGTCGGCTTCGGCGAGGGAGGCCCAGCGGCGGTCGGGGCCGATCTCGTCCGGGACGAGGAGGGGGTGGAGGTTGGCGTTGAACCCGCCGACGGGGCGGACCTGGGCGGCGCGTGCGCCGGGGCCCAGGGCGCGCCGGATCTGCCGGGACACCTCGGTGGTGGCGCTCGGGTCCAGGGCGTCCAGGAACCGGCTGGTGAAGCGGCCCCAGCCGCCGTAGACGTGGTTGACGCAGAGCAGGCCGTGACGGGGGTCGCGCTGGAGGAAGTACGCGTAGCTGAGCGGGCGGGCGAGGGTCCAGCCGGGCAGCCGGTCGCCGAGGCCCTTGAGGAGGTCGGGGGGCAGGACGACCTCGTCGGCTGCGGCCGGGTCGCCGTCCTGGGCCTCCCGGACGGCTGCCACGGCCTCGGCGCGCAGGGCCGCCAGGGCGTCGGTCCCGCTGGGGAGGGGGTCGGAGGGGTCGAGGGCGGCGAGCCGTCCGGCGGTCTCCCAGGCTTCGGCGATCTCGGGGCCGAACTCCCACGGGTGCGCGCAGCGGCCGCCGGGGCCGTAGCGGGCGACGAAGCGGTCGCGGACGACGCGGCGCACCAGGTGGCCGAGGTCGAAGAGTTCCGCCAGCGCGGTGACCTCGCCGAGGGCCTCGTGGTCGCCTGCGTCGAGGAAGCCGTCGAGGTCGAGGGGGCGCGGGGCGACGACGTCCTCGGAGACCGGGCTGAGCGGGGCGGACACGCTCGGGACGGGGCGTCCGGCGGCGGCCAGCGCCTCGGTCCAGCGGTGGGACAGGCCGGCCAGCAGGGCGGGGCGGTCCTGGGCGGGGGTGTCCGCGAACGCGGCGGTCATCCGGGCGAGCTCGCGGAGGCGCCCGGCGTGGGCGGTGTCCTCGGCGGTGGCGCCGTCGAGGGAGCACAGCCAGTCCGCGATGCGGTCCAGCGGGCCGGGGTCCTGCGGCGGGACCGGGTCGACCGGCACCAGCAGGCCCGCTTCCGCGAGCCGGCCGAGGAATCCGGCGGCGGCGGCCCGGCCGTCGCCGCCCGCACCCGTCAGGGCGGCGGCGAGCAGCCCGGTCAGCTCATCGAGCGGTACGGGGTGCTCGGCCCGCTCGGTGACCAGGCCCAGCGGACCGGTGGAGGGCAGCTCGGCCTCGTCCTCGCCGGAGACGAGGTAGCGGCCCCCGGCGAAGGCGGTCCGGTCGCGGGAGTACGCCGCCCGGCCGTCGGTGACGCGGGCGGTGCTGGTGATGCGGTGGGGCAGGGCGGCCCGGCGGTGCGGGGCGTCCAGGAGGGCGAGGGTGAGGGCGGTGGTCAGGGTTCGGCTGGGCTGCACGACCGCGTGCAGGGGGCCCTCGGTCAGGGGCTCCCGGCCCCAGGCGGGGACGGCGCGGCCCGGCGTCTGCGGCAGGGGGCCCCAGCCGACCGCCGTGAACCAGGACAGCGGGCTGGTCTTGGTGCTGGCCCGCAGGGCGTAGCGCAGGACGGCGGGCTCCTCCTTGCGGGCCCTGCGGTCCTGCGCGCCGGTGCCCGCCCGTTCCACAGCCCGCAGCAGGTCGGCGCTGGTGAGGGCGATGGCCTTGGCGAGGGCCGGCTCGCGGCAGAGGGCGGCCAGGGCGTCGCGTTCGGCGGCCAGGGCCCGTTCGGCGGCGGGGGCGAGCTCGGCGAGGAGGGCGGTGCGGCGCCTGCGCAGGTCGAGCCAGGAGGAGAGCCGGGGAAGGCGCTCCGGGAGGTCACCGAGGCGTTCCAGCAGGGCGGGGCGGGGTTCGCGTCCGTTGTGCACGGCGCGGCGGAGCGGAAGGACCACGTCGCGGTGGAGGTCCGTGGGGTGGCCGGCCCGGCTGGCGTACAGGTCGTCGCAGAGCGGCGCGGCGCTCTCCAGCAGCTGCCGGTCGATCCGGTGGAGCCGGGCGGCCAGGGTGCGGAAGGCGGCGGCGTCCGGCCCCTGGGCCGGGTGGGCCAGTACGGTGGCACGGACCAGCGCGTACGGCGCGGACCAGACCCGGTGGCCGTCGGCTTCGGCCTCGGCCTCGGCCGGCGTGCGGTGTGGCTGCGGCATTCCGGTCCCCCTCCTGTGGGTGGTGGCGCGCGGGCTTCCCGCCGCACACGGGGTGCGGCGGGAAACGGTTCTGCGTCGTGGACGTGCGGGGGTCACATGGGGGTCGTCATGGTCTGGTCGGCGCAGGAGGACGAGGCCTGACAGGAGCACGAGCCCGAGGACGCGCCTCCCTCGGGCAGCGCGACCGTGTCCCGCATCGCGGTCACGGTGAGGTCTCCGAGGTCCAGGTCGAGGTCCTCGAAGGGGAAGTCGGGGGTGTGGTTGCCGGGGGTGTGGTTGCCGGGGGTCATGAACGCTCCTCTGGTGGAAGGCCGGTGGTCCGGATGCGGGGGTGTGCGCGAGGGTCAGCCGCTGAGCGAGTCCATGACGGGCGGCTTGTTGCAGGAGGAGGAGGCCTGGCAGGAGCAGGAGCCCCAGGAGGCGCCGCCCTCGGGCAGTGCGACGGTGTCGCGCATGGCGGTGACGGTCAGGTCGCCCAGGTCGAGGTCGAGTTCCTCGAAGCCGAATTCGGGGGTGCGTGCGGTGTCGGACATGCGTGTCTCCCTCATATGGAAGCGAAAGCCGAAAGGTGCACTGAGCGGAATTCCGCGGGCAGGTGAAATGGCGCAGCCGCGGAAGGGAATGCCGGATGTGCTCGGGTTTCGGTCCGGCCGGATATCGATCCCATCCGGCCCCTGGTGCGGCCGACCCGGTTCTCAGGATCACCCAGGCGCCCGATGAGCCGCTAGAGCGAAGATCCAGCCGCGCTTCCGAACCCGTTCGCCCGACGGCTCGTTTTCGCGGAAATCAGCGCCCCGGGCGGGCCGGGATGCGGTATTCAGGCCGTCGCGGCCGAAAGTGCATTCATCAGGGCGGGCCCGGGTACGGAAAAGCCCCCGTCCGCGCGGGGGCGGACGGGGGCGGAAGTGAGCGGGATGTCAGTCGGAAATCAGCCTTTCCTCACCACGCTGGACTTGAGCTGCATGGAGCCGAAGCCCTCGATCTTGCAGTCGATGTCGTGGCCGTCGACTCCGTCGACGAGGCGGATGTTGCGCACCTTGGTGCCGGCCTTGATCCCGGTCGGGTGACCCTTGACCTTCAGGCCCTTGACGACGGTCACGGTGTCGCCGTCGGCGAGCACGTTGCCGACGGCGTCCTTGATCACCCGCTCCTGGGGGGCGTCACCGGCTTCGGCGGCCGCGAGGGGCCACTCGTGCCCGCATTCGGGGCAGACGAGGAGGGCGCCCATCTCGTAGGCGTAGGCGCCGGAGCATTCGGGGCAGGGGGGAAGTACGTTCTCGGTCACCCGCCCATTCTATGAAGCGGGTGAAACGGGTGAAACAGAGCGGTGCCCCGCCGACGGCAGTCGACGGGGCACCGGAGCGCACGCTCTCCCGGGGGACGGTCAGGCGACCGGGACCGGGAAGGTCGGGTACTCGACGCCGGACACGTGCTGGACCACACGGATGACCTGGCAGGAGTAGCCGAACTCGTTGTCGTACCAGAGGTACAGGATCGCGTTGTCACCGTCGACCTTGGTCGCGCCGGCGTCCACGATCGAGGCGTGGCGCGAGCCGACGAAGTCCATGGAGACGGCGTCGGGGGCGGTGGTGAAGTCGATCTGGCGCTTCAGCGGCGAGTGCAGCGAGACGCCGCGGAGGTACTCCAGGACCTCGTCGCGGGTGGTCTCGCGGCCCAGGCGCAGGCTGAGGATGGCGATCGAGACGTCCGGGACGGGGACGCGGATCGAGCTGCCGGTGATGGGCGCCTTGAGGTCGGGCAGCGCCTTCGCGACGGCGGAGGCGGCGCCGGTCTCGGTGATGACCATGTTCAGCGGCGCGGAGCGGCCGCGGCGGTCGGCCTTGTGGTAGTTGTCCAGCAGGTTCTGGTCGTTCGTGAACGAGTGGACCGTCTCCACGTGGCCGCGCAGCACGCCGTACTCGTCGTCCATGGCCTTGAGCGGCGGGACGATCGCGTTGGTGGTGCAGGAGGCGCAGGACAGGATCTGCTCGTCCGGCTTGATCGTGTCGTGGTTGACGCCGTGCACGATGTTCGGGACGTCGCCCTTGCCCGGGGCGGTCAGGACGACCTTGTCGATCCCGGGGCGCAGGTGCTTGGAGAGGCCCTCGCGGTCGCGCCACTTGCCGGTGTTGTCGATGAGGATGGCGTCCTTGATGCCGTACGCCGTGTAGTCGACCTCGGAGGGGTCGTTCGCGTAGATCACCCGGATCGCGTTGCCGTTGGCGATGACCGTGCTGTTCGCCTCGTCGACGGTGATCGTGCCCTGGAACTGGCCGTGGATCGAGTCGCGGCGCAGCAGCGAGGCGCGCTTGACCAGGTCGGCCTCGCCGCCCCCGCGGACGACGATGGCGCGCAGGCGCAGACCGTTGCCGGAGCCGGCCTTCTCGATGAGCAGGCGGGCGACGAGGCGGCCGATGCGGCCGAAGCCGTAGAGGACGACGTCACGGCCGGAGGAGCGCTCCAGCTTGTTCTCACCGGTGGCGCCGGCGACGGCCCCGGCGGTGAAGTCGGCCACGGACAGACCGCGGTCGTCGGTCTTGTAGTTCGCGGCGAGCATGCCGATGTCGATCTGCGACGGACCGAGATCGAGGGAGGCGAGAGCCTGCAGGAACGGCATGGTCTCGGTGACCGAGAGCTCCTCGCCGTCGATCTGCCGGGCGAACCGGTGGGTCTTGAGGATGCTGACCACCGACTTGTTCACCAGGGAGCGGCTGTGCAGCAGGATCGTTACATCCCGCTCGCGGTGCAGCTTCCCGATGATCGGGATCATCGACTCCGCGATCTCCTCGCGGGTCTTCCAGTTGCTGAACGAGTCCTCGTTGACAGTCACAGAGTTATCTTTCGAGCTAGGCGGCGCTCATATGGTAACCCGGCCGGAATCCGCCTCCTCGGCAGGGGTCAGCCGAGGGTCGGGTGGGCTTCCGGGTGGGCGTCCCACCATGTCCGGTGGAAGGCGTTGTTGTCCACGTTCGCCAGGTACGCCTCCACGGCCGAGCGGTGCAGCAGGTCCGCCTGGTGCGCGGGGACCGACGCGCGGTTCCAGGCGAGGCGGATGCGGCCGGTGATCGGGGTGCCGGCCAGCGGCCGCATGACGGTGCCCGGCACGGCGGGGGCGGTGGGCTGGCTCAGCGAGATCGCCCGGCCCGCGGCGATCAGGTCGTGCTGCATCTTGCGGTCGGTGATCCGGTAGCGCAGCGAGGGCGTGAAGCCCGCCTTGGCGCAGGCCTCGGTCAGGGCCTCGGGGCCGCCGTCGTCGTCCTGGACGAGGGTCATCCACTGCTCGCCGGCCAGGTCGGCCAGGTCGAGCCGGGTGCGGCCGGCCAGGGGGTGCTGCGCGGACAGTCGGATGCAGAACGGCTCCCGGGGCACCACGGTGCGGGCCTGGACGCCGCCGGGCAGCGGGACCTCGTAGTCGTTGACCTCGCCGTAGACGATGGCGTCGTACCGGCCGGCGCCGAGCATCCGCACGAGGGCCGTCACCGAGTTCTCCAGGTCCACCGCCACCTCCCGCCCCGCCAGGGCCAGGTCGGTGCGCGCGAGCAGACCGTCCAGGAGGACCAGGAGGATGCAGCCGAGCCGCAGGGGCACGTCGGCCGACAGCGCGCGCGCCTCGGCCCCGAGGGCGTCCATCTCGCCGAGCACGCGGCGGGCCTTGGCGAGGACGAAATGACCCAGCGGGGTGGGTTCCACCCCGCTGCGGCCGCGGACGAAGAGCTCGCCGCCCGTGACCTGCTCGATCCTGCGCAGCTGGGCGGAGAGCGCCGGCTGGGAGACCCCGAGCCGCCGCGCCGCCGCGCCCAGGCTGCCTGCTTCCGCTATCCGGCAGACGGCTTGCAGGTGCCTCAACTCCAGCTGCATCCCGGCAGCTTACGAACCGCGGTCGCGCCGCACCATAACCCGCGCCTTATGCCCGCAGGGATGTCCCAATCTCGCCATGTCCACGCTCATACTCGGCGACGGCGTACAGCCAGAACCCCCCACACACACGATCGGAGTGGACTCGTGCAGCCCACCAGATGGACGGCGTCCATGGCGGCCTTCGCGCTGACCGCGAGCCTCGCCGGTGCGCTGGCCGGTACCGCGTCGGCCGCGCAGCAGCCAGATCCCGTACCACCCCGGCCCTCCCGGGCCGACCGGGCCGTGGCCGCCGCGGACGCGGCCGTCCGCAGCGGTCTGGACGCCCTGGTCAACCAGCCGCAGCAGCAGTACGACCGGCGCCTGGTCACCCCCTGGGTGCAGGACCTGTTCTCCGTCGCGTACGAGCGCAGCTACCGCGGACTTCCCGTCGTCGGCGGCGACGCGGTCGTCCTCGCGGACGGCGAGGGCAAGGTCCGCGCCCTCCAGTCGGCTTCCTCGACCGTGATCGACGTGGCGACCACCCCGACCGTCACCGCCAAGGCGGCGGAGTCCTCGTCACGGGCCGAGCTGGCGAAGGTGGACAAGGTCGACAGCAGCCGGCTGGTGGTCCGCCTCAAGGACGACAAGCCGGTCCTGGCCTGGGAGACCGTCCTGACCGGGTCCACGAAGACGGCGCCCAGCCGGCTGCACGTCTTCGTCGACGCCCGCACCGGCAAGGTCGTCGACCGCTGGGACGAGGTCGTCGCGGGCACCGGCACCAGCAAGTGGAACGGCCCCAACCCGCTGACGATCGACACCACCGCCTCCGGGGGCACCTACTCCCTGCGCGACCCGAACCGCCCGGGCCTGAGCTGTGCCGACTACGGCACCGGCACCGTCTTCTCGAAGTCCTCGGACTCCTGGGGCACCGGCAACCCGACCTCCAAGGAGACCGGGTGCACGGACCTCGTGTTCGCCGCGCAGAAGCAGTGGGACATGCTGCGCCAGTGGCTCGGCCGCAACGGCGTCGACGGCAACGGCCGCAGCTTCCCCGGCAAGGTCGGCCTGGGCGACCTCAACGCGTACTGGGACGGCAGCTCGGTCACCATCGGCCACAACAGCGCCAACGAGTGGATCGCCGGCATCGACGTGGTGGGCCACGAGTACGGGCACGCCATCGACTCCAACACCCCCGGCGGCACCAGCGGCCAGGAGGCCGGTCTCGGCGAGGGCACCGGCGACATCTTCGGCGCGCTGACCGAGGCGTACGCCAACGAGCCCGCCCCGTACGACACTCCCGACTACACCGTCGGCGAGATGATCAACCTCCAGGGCCGCGGCCCGATCCGCAACATGTACAACCCCTCCGCGGTCAACAACGACCCGTCCTGCTACAGCTCGGCGATACCCGGAACCGAGGTGCACGCGGCCGCGGGCCCGCTGAACCACTGGTTCTACCTGCTGGCCGAGGGCAGCAACCCCGGCGGCGGCAAGCCGACCAGCAGCACCTGCAACCAGTCCACGGTGACCGGCGTGGGCGTGCAGAACGCCGGCAAGGTCTTCTACGGCGGCATGCTCCTCAAGACCAGCAGCATGTCCTACAAGAAGTACCGGACGGCGACGCTGAGTTCCGCCAAGACCCTGGACGCCTCCTGCGACCTGTTCAACAAGACCAAGGCCGCCTGGGACGCCATCAGCGTGCCCGCCCAGTCCGGCGACCCCACCTGCACCCCCAGCGGGCAGGGTGACTTCTCGCTCACCCTGAACCCGGCCTCCGGCAGCGTGCAGCAGGGCGCCTCGGTGACCACCACCGTGGCCACCAGCACCACCACCGGCCAGGCCCAGCAGGTGACCCTCACCGCGAGCGGCCTGCCCGCCGGGGTCACCGCCTCCTTCAACCCGGCCACCGTGCAGTCCGGCCAGTCCTCGACCCTGACGCTGTCGGCGAGCTCCACCACGGCCCCCGGGCCGGCCACGGTCACCGTCAAGGGCCAGGGCGCCTCCCTCTCCCACACCGCCGACTACGCCCTGAGCGTCGGCGGCGGCCAGCCCGATCCCACCACCCCGCCGGACATCAGCGCGGCCAACGTCCAGGCCCACCTGAACCAGCTGGGCACCATCGCCACGCAGAACGGCGGCAACCGCCGTGCGGGCAGCGGCGGCCACACCCAGTCCCTCGCCTACATCAAGGGCAAGCTCCAGGCCGCCGGCTACACCGTCACCGAGCAGAACTGCACCTCCTGCACCTACCCCTCGAACAACCTGATCGCCGACTGGCCGGGCGGCCCCGACGACCAGGTCCTGATGTTCGGCGCCCACCTCGACAGCGTCTCCGCCGGCCCCGGCATCAACGACAACGGCTCCGGCTCGGCCACCCTGCTGGAGAACGCGCTGGTCCTGGCCCAGAAGAACCCCACCCTGACCAAGCACGTGCGCTTCGGCTGGTGGACGGACGAGGAGCAGGGCCTCAACGGCTCGAAGTTCTACGTGAACCAGCTGAGCAGCGCCCAGCGCTCCGCCATCAAGGGCTACTACAACTTCGACATGGTCGGCTCGCCCAACGGCGGCTACTTCATCAACAACCTCAACTCGGCCACCGCCGCGCCCCTGAAGGCGTACTGGACCTCGCTGAACCTCGCCCCCGAGGAGAACACCGAGGGCCAGGGCCGCAGTGACGACTACTCCTTCCAGCAGGCGGGCATCCCCACCTCCGGCTACGCGGCCGGCGCCAGCGCACGCAAGACCTCCGCGCAGGCCTCGAAGTGGGGCGGCACCGCGAACGCGGCGTACGACTCCTGCTACCACAGCTCCTGCGACACCCCGAGCAACATCAACGCCACGATCCTGGACCGCAGCGCCGACGGGGTCGCCTACGCCATCTGGAAGCAGGCCGTCGGCGGCACCCCGGCCTCCGACTTCTCGATCGGCACCTCCCCCGCCGCCGGGACCGCCGCCCCGGGCGGCAGCGTCACCTCGACGGTGAACACCGCCACCGTGAGCGGCAGCCCCCAGAACGTCGCCCTGACGGTCTCGGGCGCGCCCGCCGGCGTCACCGCCACCCTCAGCCCGGCCTCCGTGCAGTCCGGCCAGTCCGCCACCCTCACCGTCCAGGTCGCCGCGGGCACCTCCCCCGGCACGGCCACGCTGACCGTCACCGGCACCGGCTCCGCCTCCCACAGCACCACGTACACGCTGACCGTCAGCGGGGGCGGCGGCAGCTGCACCCCGGCCCAGGTCGTGGCCAACGGCGGCTTCGAGAACGGCGCGAGCCCCTGGAGCGCCACCTCCGGGGTCATCACCAACCAGGCCGGTGAGGCCCCGCACGCCGGCGCGTACATGGCGTGGCTGAACGGCTGGGGCTCCTCGCACACCGACAGCGCCTCACAGTCGCTGACCCTCCCGGCCGGCTGCTCCTCGGGCCGCCTGTCCTTCTACCTGCACATCGACACCGACGAGACCGAGAACACCGTCTACGACACGTTCACCGTCTCGGTGGGCGGCCAGACCCTGGAGACCCTGTCCAACGTGGACGCGGGCTCCGGCTACACGCTCAAGAGCTACGACGTCTCCCAGTTCGCCGGGCAGACCGTCACCCTGCGGTTCCAGGGGGTGGAGGACCAGTCCCTCCAGACCTCCTTCGTGGTCGACGACGTCACCCTCCAGGTGAGCTGACCGACCCCGCGGCACCCTCCAGGGGCCCGGTCCGGCACCGCGCCGGACCGGGCTCCGCCGCGTCCGTCCCTGTCCACGGCGGAGGGAGCCGGGCCCGCCTTTGGACACGGCGGCACCTCCCGGCGGCAAGGCACTCCCGGCATGATCGGTTCCCCACCGCCCCCGATCCCAGGAGACCCCACCCATGTCCGACATCTCGGTCCGCGCCGTACAGCCCGCCGACTTCGCCCAGTGGCGGTCCCTGTACCGGGGCTACGCCGACTTCTACCGGGTGGAGCAGACCGAGGAGGCCGCCGCGACGGTGTGGGCGTGGATCAACGACCCCGCGCACGAGGTGGGCGCCCTGGTCGCCGAGGACGCCGGGGGCCGGCTGCTGGGCCTGGCCCACTACCGCCCCTTCGCCCGCCCGCTGTCCGCGACGACCGGCTGCTTCCTGGACGACCTGTTCGTGGCGCCCGAGCACCGCGGCTCCGGCGCCGCCGACCTGCTGCTCGGCGCCCTGCGGGAGCTGGCGGCGGAGCGCGGCTGGAGCGTCGTGCGGTGGATCACCGCCGACGACAACCACCGGGCCCGGGCCAAGTACGACCAGGTGGCCACCCGGACCATGTGGGTCACGTACGACATGGCCCCCGGCCGCTGACCCTCCTCACACCTCCCCGGCGGCGTCCGCGCAGGCGGGGCAGACCCGGTCCGCGTACTCCTCGGGGTACCAGGGCGAGCCGGGGTGCTCGGACGGCCGCCAGGAGGCCGTCCCCATGGCGAAGGTGTCCCGGCCGCAGAGCGTCCGGGGCCCGCGCGCGGAGCTCTGCCCCGGGGCGGCGGGCGCCGCGTGCACCCGCAGGACGGCCCCGGGCCCCGGCTCCCCGTGGGCCGCGGGGTCGTACTCGTACACGACGACGGTCTCGCTCATACCTCCGACGATAAGCGCCCCGCCCCCGCCCCGCCGGACCGCCGCGCGGCCCGGGGCCGGGTCCGGGGCTCAGCGGCAGGCGCTCGCCGCCAGCTCCAGCTCGTCCGCCCATACCGCTGCGTCCCGCGGCCCGACGTGCGGCGCCGCCAGGGAGCGGACGCGGAAGCGGTTGCGCGGCGTGGTCTCGTCCGCCTCACGGATCATCAGGTCCTGGAGGGCCGGGGGGATCGAGTGGTCCCGGGTGAACCGCAGGAAGGTGCGCGGCACCCGCCCCCACTTCTCCGGGAGCCCCCGGGCGTCGGCGGTTGCGACGGCCGCCGACTCGTCGGGCTCCAGGGTGGCGAGGAGGGCCCGTACGGCGGTGTCGGGCCAGTCGGCGGCGAGCGCGTCCTTGGCCGCGGCGAAGAAGGCGGGGTCGCCGGAACGCCAGTTGACCCGGTTGACGCCGAGTTCGGGCGGGGTCCTGACGCCCTCCACCCGGAACAGGGCGCTGGTGGAGGCCTCGGGGGTGGTCATGAGCTCCAGTGCGGAGGCGTGCCGGGTCGGGCAGAAGGCCGACGCGTACACCAGATGGGAGATCAGCTCGGGTACCTGGTTGGCGACGGCGTTGAGCGTCGCCCCGCCCAGGCTCTGCCCGACGAGAACGACGGCCCCCTGGCGTGCCGCCCGGCGCACGAACCCGACGACGTGCGCGGCGAAGTCGCCGAGGGTGACCTTGCCCAGCGGCGAGGGCTCGGTCCGCAGCCCCTCAAGATCCTGCGGGCTCTGGTAGGAGACCGGGTAGTACGCACCGGCCCCGTGCCCCGGCAGATCCACGGCAAGGGCCTTGTGCCCCCGCAGGGCCAACTCCGCCACCACCGGCGCCCACCCGTACGAATTGCCCCCGGACCCGTGCACCAGCACGAACACGGGGGCCGTACACCGCCGCTCATCGGCGTGGGCAACTCCCCCGCCCACGACGCCGGCCGCGGCCCCGGCCCCCACGACGGCGGCCGCCTTCAGCACGCCGCGCCGGGAACGCACTCCGGAACTCCTGGTGTCCTTGGATTCGTTCATGCGGCGACTCTAGGCGGGGGCTCCTGGGCCGCCGGACGATTCCGGACACCGCTCACGGGGCCGCGTCAGACGATGGCCTCTCCGTCGCGGTCGCCTCCGACACAGGTCCACAATCCGGTCGAGGAGTCGTACTCGACCTGTCCCCCGGTCGCCTTACACGTGTCCGTGTCCACATCGGCCTGTGCGGCATGGACCCCGACGCCGAGAACGGCGAACACCACGGCGGCAATCAGCCCGAGAACCCGTCTGCGCATGGCAACCTCCCGAAAAGGAACGATGCAGGGGTCACCACCAGTTTCACCCCGCCCCCGGCCGGACCGCACCCGCTGTCACCTCCGGGGGCGCTCACCCGGATCCGGAAGCAGACTGGTGGCATGGCGAACACACCCGTGGTAGCCGTGGGAGGGCCGGATGCGTTCGGGTGGCGGAAGGTCACCATCGACGACAGGCCCGCCGGAAAGGTCCGCAGTCCCAAGGGACTGCAGAAGCTGTTGCACCGTTCCGGCATCCCCTTCGAAAACGAGATCCGCTGGCACGGCGGCGACAGTACCGTGTGGCCGGACCACTCCTGCCGCAGACGGATCTACGGGCTCCTGATGGCGATCGGCCTCCTGGCAACCGCATATGTATTCGTCAGGATCGGCATCTCGGACACCTTCACGGCTCTGACCTATCTCGGGCGCATGACCGGATTCATCTTCCTCCTCATGGCCGTGATCGAATTTGTGGGCGCGGCGGTCACCTTCGACTACTGGGGAAAACGGGAGATCCGGTATTCGGGGACGCTCATCCTCATCGGAGCCGCGGCTTCCCTCACCGCCAGCACCATCCTGCTCGTCATGCAGCTCAGGGACGGGCGGTACACGCATTGGCTGTTGCTGTGGTGCGCCCTCGTCCCGTGGTCCCTCTGGACCTTGTGGGTGCTCATCCGCGGCCGGGCGTGGAAGGGCCTGCTCAATCCCCGGCGGATCGCGATCGGGGTGATCATTTCCACCCTCCTGGCATTCGCCAACCTCGCATACACCCATGTCTACGTCCCCGCCACGACGGCGCCGCTGATCGAGATCACAGCAGTCTTCGGCACACCGAGCCTCAACGAGGAGAAGACGAAGCTTTTCGTTCCGTTCCATTTGCAGGTGAAGAACTCCGGCCAGATACCCGTGTACATCCTGGGCAGCATCTACTGGGTTTACGGCAAGCCCACCAGCGCGAATCCGAAGGACGCCGGAAAGCAGAAGTTGATCACCTCGGGCGAATTCATCCGGCCGTCGGGCAGACCCTTGAATCCGGGGGAGGACTGGGCGGAGGACGAGGTCGCCGTGATCAGCGGACCGGCCGGGACGCCGCACGAGACGATCAAGATCGAAACCGAGGCATGGGTGGCCCGGAAGGACAGGATGGCCATCAACAGCGACTACTTGACCTTGAGAAAGGACTGGTCGACGCTCCAGAAGGAGAAGAAGGACCAGGACCCCCCGGGGCCGCCACCGCCGTACTCCAGATATCAGGGCGATGTCGCGAACAGCAACGAGATCCTCAACATGACCCGCGGCCGGCAGCGCATCACCCTCTGGCACACGACGAACGCGACCAGGCCGTACCTCGCCGTGGCGCTGGGCCCGCCTGACGAGAACAAGCCGTTCGCCCCCACCAACAACGCGAAGGAGCGGAGGAACCATGGCCGGTACGGGCTCAGCTCGGTGCGCGGCTTCATGGCCCAGAAGCCCGTCGCGGAGCTTCTGGAGAAGGCGCAGGCGCTGGCGGAGCACCGGTCGGCCGGGGTGACCCCCACGCCGAGCACGGGCTACGCTCCCTGACCCGGACGGCGGCCCGCGACCGACGGTCCGCCCCGGCACACGGCATCCGACGCCCCATCAGGTCAAGCGTCCCGGACCCTTGACTCCTTACGCGCCAGTAGCGATTCTCATGCCCACTGTTGTGCGGGGCATGACAACGACTCATGCCTTGATTCGACCGCGCTCGCCGCCGAACCGAAGGCATGAGTGATCACCTTGACCCCTCACCCTCCTCCACGCCCGCGCCGCCGGCGCGGGCGTCCCTTCGCTTTCCTCTCCCTCCTCCTCGCCGTGATCGCCATGGCGCTCGCGCCCGCGCCCAGCTCCGCGGCCGACACGACGGCCGATCCCGGCTGGTGGAACCCCACCGCCCGGCCCCAGCCCGACTCCGGCATCGACGTGACCGGTGAGCCCTTCAAGGGCACCGACGCCCAGGGCAAGGTCCGCGGGTTCGTCGACGCGCACGACCACCTGATGTCCAACGAGGGCTTCGGCGGCCGGCTCATCTGCGGCAAGCCCTTCTCCGAACTCGGCGTCGCCGACGCCCTCAAGGACTGCCCCGAGCACTACCCCGACGGCACCCTCGCCGTCTTCGACTTCATCACCAAGGGCGGGGACGGCAAGCACGACCCCGACGGCTGGCCCACGTTCAAGGACTGGCCCGCCCACGACTCGCTGACCCACCAGCAGAACTACTACGCCTGGGTCGAGCGGGCCTGGCGCGGCGGCCAGCGGGTCCTCGTCAACGACCTCGTCACCAACGGGGTGATCTGCTCGGTCTACTTCTTCAAGGACCGCGGCTGCGACGAGATGACCGCCATCCGCCTTGAGGCACAGAAGACCTACGAGATGCAGGCCTTCATCGACAAGATGTACGGCGGCCCCGGGAAGGGCTGGTTCCGGATCGTCACCGACTCCGACCAGGCCCGCGAGGTGATCAAGCAGGGCAAGCTCGCCGTCGTCATGGGCGTCGAGACCTCCGAGCCCTTCGGCTGCAAGCAGATCCTCGACGTGGCGCAGTGCTCCAAGGAGGACGTCGACCGCGGCCTCGACGAGCTGTACAAGCTGGGCGTGCGCAGCATGTTCCTGTGCCACAAGTTCGACAACGCCCTGTGCGGGGTGCGGTTCGACGAGGGGGCGCTGGGGACGGCGATCAACGTCGGTCAGTTCCTGTCGACCGGAACCTTCTGGAAGACCGAGCAGTGCACCGGCCCGCAGAAGGACAACCCGATCGGCCTCGCGCCCGCTCCCACGGCGCAGAAGGAGCTCCCGGCGGGCGTGGCGGTGCCCTCGTACTCCTCCGACGCGCGCTGCAACACCCGCGGGCTCACCGAACTCGGCGAGTACGCCGTGCGCGGCATGATGAAGCGCAAGATGATGCTCGAAGTCGACCACATGAGCGTCAAGGCGGCGGGCCGGGCCTTCGACATCCTGGAGTCCGAGTCGTACCCGGGCGTGATCTCCTCGCACAGCTGGATGGACCTCGGCTGGACCGAACGGCTCTACAAGCTGGGCGGTTTCGCCGCCCAGTACATGAGCGGCTCGGAGGCGTTCAGCGCGGAGGCCAAGCGCACCGACGCGCTCCGCGAGAAGTACCACGTCGGTTACGGCTACGGCACCGACATGAACGGCGTCGGCGGCTGGCCCGGCCCCCGGGGCGCGAACACCCCCAACCCGGTGAAGTACCCCTTCCGCAGCACCGACGGCGGCTCCGTCATCGACCGGCAGACCGCCGGCCGGCGCACCTGGGACCTCAACACCGACGGCGCGGCCCACTACGGCCTGGTCCCGGACTGGATCGAGGACATCCGGCTCGTCGGCGGCCAGGACGTGGTCGACGACCTCTTCCGGGGCGCCGAGTCCTACCTCACCACCTGGGGCGCGTCCGAGAAGCACCAGGGCAGCGTCAACCTCGCCACCGGCTCGTCCGCCTCGGCCTCCTCCTCGCAGTGGTGGAACCCGTTCGTCGACTACTCGCCCGCCCGGGCCGTGGACGGCGACTCCGGCTCCCGCTGGGCCAGTGAGTGGAACGACGCCCAGTGGCTGCGGATCGACCTCGGCTCCGCGCACCGCATCGGCCGGGTCACCCTCGACTGGGAGCAGGCGTACGGGAAGGCGTACCGGATCGAGACGTCCACGGACGGCTCGAACTGGCAGACGGTCTGGTCCACGACCGAGAGCGACGGCGGCCTGGACACGGCCCGCTTCGACGGGCTGACGGCCCGCTACCTCCGCGTCCAGGGGGTCCGGCGCGCCACCCAGTGGGGCTACTCGCTCCACGAGGTCGGCGTCTTCAGCAGCTGAGGCGGCGGGGGCCGGCCGGACCGGCCGGCCCCCGTTCCGGCCTCGTCAACGAGAGGGGTTCCATGGCCCGGATGCCGTCGGCGGAGCGACGGACCCAGCTGACCGAGGCTGCGATCCGCGCGATGACCCGTGACGGCGTCGCCCGCACCACGACCCGGTCGATCGCCGCCGAGGCCCGGGTGTCGCTCAGCGTCTTCCACTACTGCTTCGACTCCAAGCAGGCCCTGCTCGAAGCCGTCATCGAGGCGATCACCGCCCACTGCCTCACGGTGGTCCGGGAGGCGATCCGCCCGAAGCCCACCCTGCGCGAGACGATCCGGGCGGGCTTCCAGGCGTACTGGGACCACGTGTGCGCCCAGCCCGGCGAGCACATGCTGACGTACGAGCTCACCCAGTACGCCCTGCGCCAGCCGGGGTTCGAGCACCTGGCGCGCCGCCAGTACGCGCTGTACCGCGACACGTACGCGGAGCTGATCCGGCAGCTGGGCCGCGACACCGGTGCCGTGCCCCGGGTCCCGGTCGGCGTGCTGGCCGGCTACCTGGCCGCGATGACGGACGGGCTGACGCTGGCTCTGCTGGTCCTCGGCGACGAGAAGGGGGCGGCCGAGATCCTCGACGTGATCACCGACCATGTCGAGGGCCTCATGGACGCCTGACGCTCAGGCGGGGTCCGCCGCCTGCCACACCGTCGTGATGTTGCAGAACTCGCGGATGCCGTGCCCGGACAGCTCCCGCCCGTAGCCCGAGCGCTTGACGCCGCCGAAGGGCAGGGCGGGGTGGGAGGCCGTCATGCCGTTGACGAAGATGCCCCCGGCCTCCAGCTCGTGGACGAACCGCTCCAGGTCGGAGTCGTCCCGGGTCCAGACGTTCGAACTCAGGCCGAACGGCGTGTGGTTGGCCCGCTCCACGGCCTCGTCGAGGCTGTTCACCCGGTACAGGGTGGCGACGGGTCCGAAGGTCTCCTCCAGGTCGATGCGCATCGCCGGGGTGACGTCGGCCAGCACGGTGGGCTCGTAGAACCAGCCGTCGGGCCGGCCGGGCGGGCGCCGGCCCCCGCACAGGACGGTGGCCCCGTGCCGGACGGCGTCGTCGACCAGTTCCTCCACGTCGGCGCGGCCGCTCTCGGTGGCCAGCGGGCCGACGTCCGTGGACTCCTGCATCGGGTCGCCGACGGTCAGCCCCGCCATGCCCTCCGTGAAGAGCCGGGCGAACTCCTCGTAGACGTCGGTGTGGACGATGAACCGCTTGGCGGCGATGCAGGACTGGCCGTTGTTCTGCACCCGCGCGGTCACGGCGGTCTTCGCGGCGCGGGCGATGTCGGCGGAGGGCATCACGATGTACGGGTCGCTGCCGCCGAGCTCCAGGACCGTCTTCTTGACCTCGTCCCCGGCCACCGAGGCCACCGCCCGGCCGGCCGGTTCGCTGCCGGTCAGGGTGGCCGCGGCCACGCGCGGGTCGCGCAGGATGCCCTCGACGGGACCGGAGCCGATCAGCAGGGTCTGGAAGCAGCCCGCCGGGAATCCGGCGCGCTCGAACAGGTCGCCCAGGTAGAGGGCCGTCTGGGGGACGTTCGAGGAGTGCTTCAGCAGGCCCACGTTGCCGGCCATGAGCGCGGGCGCGGCGAACCGTACGACCTGCCAGAGCGGGAAGTTCCACGGCATGACGGCCAGCACCACCCCCAAGGGGCGGTAGCGCACCCGCACGGCCGAGGCCCCCGCGTCGCGGACGTCGGAGTCGGCGGGGTGCTCGTCGGCGAGGAGGCCCTCGGCGTGCGCGGCGTACCAGCGCATCGCCTTGACGCACTTGGCGGCCTCGGCGCGGGCCGCGCCGAGGGGCTTGCCCATCTCGATGGTCATGGTGCGGGCGATGTCCTCGGCCTCGGCCTCCAGGAGGTCGGCGGCACGGTTCAGCAGTCCGGCGCGTTCGGCGAAGGAGGTGCGCCGGTAGGCGGCGGCCGTGCGCGCGGCCTCGGCCAGGCAGCGTTCGATGCCGTCGGCGTCGAGCGGGTCGAAGGTGCGCAGGGTCTGGCCTGTCGTGGGGTTGACGGTGGCGATGGGCATGGTCCGACCTTCCTGCGAGGGAGCCGCCCCACCGACCCTGCCCGCCCGGACCCGGCCGCGCAACGCGAGGACCGGCCGCGCGCGCCGTACGCCGTGCCCCGGCCGCCTGCCGAGAAGTTCCCGCACCGGGCCCGGCGCGGTCGCACAATGGGACGAGGAGCCCCGGAGGATCCGGGCGGGAGGCACACGGACAGTGGACGAGCGGGCACAGGACGAGCCGGAGCGCCGCCGGGAGTGGGCCAGGGAACTGGTGGCGTCCCTCACCGCCGTCGAGGACGTCGACCGGGCCCTGGCCGCCGTACTCGACCCGGAACCCGACCTGCAGACGGAGAACAGCGGCCGCCGGGCCCGTGCCGTGCACGCGGCCGCCATGGGTCTGGGACCGGCGGGCTGCGCCGCGGCCGCCGGGATCCCGGAGTCCCTCTTCGCCCGGTGGCGGGACCAGGACCCCGCCTTCGAGGCGGCGCTCGCGGCGGCGACGGCCCTGGCGGCGGCGCACCGGCTCCCGGCACGGGGGCGGATCGGCGGGCTCGGCCTGCGGCTGTTCCTGCAGTCGGTGGCCCGGGGCGCGCACGCCGGGACGGCCGCCTCGATCGTCGGTCTGCGCTCCGACCAGCTGCTGCGGCTGCGCCGGGCGAACCCGCTGGTGGCGGCACTCGTGGACGCGGCCGTCCAGCAGGCGCGGGGGCTGCGCGGCAACGAACGCCGACCGAAGCGCGCCCCCGCCTACCGCCTGGTCACCCTCCGCGGCCCGGCACACGCCCGGGAGACCGGCCGCCGACGACCGCAGGGGCCGGACATCCCGGAGGAACCGGCCTGACCGGACGGGACTGCCCGGGCAGGGCCTACGGGCGGCGGCGCGGCTTGCCGCGCTTGGGGGCGGCCGCACCGCCCCGGGCGCCCTTGCCCGTGGGCTTGCCGCCCGACCTGGCCGCCGGCTTGCCGGTGCCGGGCTTGCCGCCCGTCTTCTTCGGCGCGGCGGCCTTGCGCTCCTGCTTGGGCTGCGGGGGCGTGGCCTGGCGGCCGCGCGAGCTGTTCACGGTCCGGCCCCGGACGATCCCGATGAAGTCCTCGACCAGGTCGGTGGTCTTCTCCTCCGGCCAGGACAGCGCCACCCGGGAGGCGGGGGCGTCGGTGACCGGCCGGTAGGTGAGGTCCTTGCGGTGGTGCAGGCGGGCGAGGGACTGCGGGACGACGAGGACACCGATCCCGGCCGCCACCAGCTCGATCGCGTCCGCCGTGGTGGCGGGCCGTTCGAACGCGGGCTTGCCGGGCAGGGTCTCCCAGCCCAGGACGTCGTCCAGCGGATGCAGCACGATCTCGTCGGCGAGGTCCTCGGTCGACACCTCGTCCACGGCGGCCACCACGTGGTCCTTCGGGACCACGACCACGGTGGTCTCGGTGTAGAGCGGGATGGCGCTGAGGTCCGTACGGTCCACGGGCAGCCGCACGAAGCCGGCGTCGGCCTCGCCGGCGCGCAGCGCGGCGAACGCCTCGGCGGCGGTCACGCCGACGAGGGTCAGCGGGATGTCGGGCAGCCGCTCGTTCCAGATCCGCACCCACTTGGTGGGCGTCACTCCCGGGACATAGGCGAGCCGGAACGAAGGGGATGCATCCGAGCCTGTCACCCCGCAAGGTTACCGGTCGTGGTCGGAGCCCGCGCACATGCTCGATACCCTTGGGGCATGACGTCGCACCAGAGCACCCAGACGATGAAGCCCGCGACCGCGGCGAAGAAGCTGGGTGTGTACCTTGAGGCCACCCCCGCAGAGTTCCAGGAGGGCGTGGTCTCGCGCGCCGAGCTGAACGCACTCCAGGCCGAGCCGCCCGCCTGGCTGGTGGAGCTGCGGCGCAACGGCCCGCACCCGCGACCGGTGGTCGCCTCGAAGCTGGGCGTCTCCATCGCCGGTCTCGCGCGCGGCGGGATCACCGAGGCGCTCACCACGGAGCAGATCGAGGCCCTGAAGCAGGACAACCCGGAGTGGCTGCAGAAGGAGCGCGCCACCCAGGCCGAGGTCCGCAAGGAGGCCGTGCGCATCAAGGAGAAGCGGGCGGAGAAGGCGGAGAAGGACGCGCCGAAGCGTTCCTGAACTCCTCCCCCTACGCAGCACGGCCGGGCCGGGTCCTCAAGGGACCCGGCCCGGCCGTTTTCCGTACCCGGCGCCCGTCAGCCGGCGTGGACGTGAGGGCGGCGGGAGCGGTCGGGTTCGGCCTCACGGATGAATGTGAGGGGGGCGATCCTGACGCTTCCTCGACACCCTCTCGACCGATGACCAGAAAATCCCATGACCGGTGATCACCCGGGCGGCAGACTCGACCCCATGACCGGACCGGATCCCAAACAAGACCTGCGGGTGTACCTCCAGGACGCCCGCGACGCCCTCCTCTGGAAGCTCGAAGGGCTCGGCGAGTACGACGTACGCCGCCCCCTGACCCCCTCCGGCACCAACCTGCTGGGCCTGGTCAAGCACCTGACCAGCGCGGAGGCGCTCTACTTCGGCGCGACCTTCGGACGACCCTTCGAGGCGCCGGGCCTGTGGATCACGGGCGACGCCGAGCCCAACGCGGACCTGTGGGCCACCCCCGACGAGTCACGCGAGCAGATCACCGGGCTGTACCGCGCCGTGTGGGCCCACTCCGACCGGACGATCGAGTCGCTGGACCTCGACGCCGTGGGCCGCGTGGCCTGGGGCGCCCGGAACGAGACCACCCTGCACCGGAGCCTGGTGCACATGATCGCCGAGACCGGCCGGCACGCCGGGCACGCCGACATCGTCCGCGAACTCGTCGACGCGACCACCGGCCTGCGGGTCGGCGGCGAGTGCATACCCCCCGGCGACACGGCCTGGTGGCGGGAGCACCGCGACCGGGTGGAGCGGGCGGCCCGCGAGGCCGGCCGCGGCGACGGCTCCGCGCCCTGAGCCCGGCGGGTCCGCTCAGCCGGACGGGGAGACCAGGCCCGTCTCGTACGCGGTGATCACCAGCTGGACCCGGTCGCGCGCGCCCAGCTTGGTGAACAGCCGCGCCACATGGGCCTTGGCGGTGGCGACGGAGATGTACAGCTCCTCGGCGATCTCCGCGTTCGACCGGCCCTGCCCGACCAGGGTGAGGACCTGGCGCTCCCGGTCGGTGACGCCCGCGAGCGGCCGCGGCGCCCGGGCCGGTGCGGGGTCCGGGCCGGGGCCGCGGACGAAGTCCGCGATCAGCCGGCGGGTGACGCCCGGGGCGATCAGCGCGTCCCCGGCGGCCACCACCCGGATGGCGGCGAGGATGTCCTCCAGGGCCATGTCCTTGACGGCGAACCCGCTCGCGCCCGCGCGCAGCGCCCCGTAGACGTGTTCGTCCTCGTCGAAGGTGGTCAGGACGAGCACCCGGGGCGCGTCCGGGCCGCCGGTGATCCGGCGGGTGGCCTCGATGCCGTCCATCCCGGGCATCCGGATGTCCATCACCACCACGTCCGGGCCGTGCGCGGCGGCCCGCTCGACGGCTTCCGCTCCCGTGCCGGCCTCGGCCACCACCTCCAGGTCGGCTGTCTCCCCGATGAGCACCCGCAGCCCGGAGCGGATCAGCGGCTGGTCGTCCACGAGCAGCACGCGGACCGGAGCCGCGCTCATCGGGGTCCCTCGGGGGCCGTGGCGGGCAGCGGGAGTTCGGCCGCCACCCGGAACCCTCCCTCGGGGCGGGGGCCGGCGCTGAACCGGCCGCGGAGCAGGCTGACCCGCTCGTACATGCCGGTGATGCCGAAGCCGGGCTTCCCGGGGCGCACCGCCGCTCCCCTGCCGTCGTCGACCACCTCGACGCGCAGTTCCTCCTCCCGGAACTCCACGGTCACCCGGGCCCGTGCGGACCCGCCCGCGTGCCGGACGACGTTGGTGAGAGCCTCCTGCACGATGCGGTAGACGGACAGGTCGATGTCCGGGGGCAGCCGGCGCGGCTCGCCGGTCCAGAGGACCTCCACCCCGACGCCCGTGCCCGCGAACGAGGCCGCCAGGGTGTCGAGGCCGGCGAGGCCGGGGGCGGGCCCGGTCGGGGCGTGGCCGCCGTCCTCGTCCGCGTCGGCCCGGCGCAGGGCGACGAGGGTCCGCCGCAGGCCCGCGAGGGTCTCCCGGCTGGTGCTCTCGATGGCTTCGAGCGCGCTGCGCGCCTCCTCGGGCCGGGTGGCGATGACCCGGCTGCCCACTCCTGCCTGGATGGCGACGACCCCGATGCTGTGGGCCACCATGTCGTGCAACTCCCGCGCGATGCGGAGCCGTTCGGCGGTCACCGCCTCGGACACGGCCTGGGCGCGCAGTTCCACGGCGTGGACGCGCCGCTGGCGCACCAGCAGGCCGGCCATGCAGCAGGTGCCCAGGGCCAGGACCGAGACCAGCAGCGCGTCGACGAGGGCGGAACCGGGCGCGAGCAGCCCGACGGCCAGGACCTGCACCGCCGCGACGGTGACGCCGGCGGTGATCGCCTGCCAGCGCGGGCGCGCCGCCACGACGAGGCCGAGGACGAGGCCCACCGGGAGGTAGGAGAGCAGCCGGCCCGGGCCGTGGGGCCCTGCCGTCCCGAAGGCGACGAGCGTGCCGGCGAGGACGGTCAGGGTCAGCGCCGCCAGGGGCCGGCGCCGGAGCAGCCCGGCCAGCAGGCTCAGCGCGAGCAGCAGCACGGCCGCCTCCACCTCCCCGGCGCTCTGGGGGCCGGAGCCGAGGAGCAGGCCGGCGGCGAGGAGGTAGAGGACGGCTCCGCCCCCGTCGAGGAGGGCGGTCCGCGCCCCCGCCCGCAGGTCCGTCCCGAATGGCGCTCGCAGTGCTGATGTGTTCATGCCGCGACAGTAGCCAGCGCACTCCGCACGGGCATCGGCCCGCGGGCTTACACCCCCGGGCGGGGAGTGCGGCCGCGGGATCCGCTGAAACCCGTTCGGCGGTGGGGCGTTAGCAAGGCGGAGCGGCGCGCGCGCCCGTGGTGTGCGCCGGTCCGTCAGACGCCGGCCCGCGCGCCGCGCGTGCGTACGAGTACGAGGAGCGAGATGACGGAGACCATGCCGGCCGGTTCCGGCCGCCGGAGACTTGCCGCCCACTGCCGGAGGATCACCGAGGCCCCCTCGTTCGGCATGGGCGTCTTCATCGTGATCCTGATCAACGCGGGTCTGATGGGGGCGGAGACGTACAGCGGCCTGGCCGCGTCCCAGGGCCGGCTGCTGCAACTGGCGGAGGACGGCTGCCTCGTCCTGTTCACGCTGGAGATGGTGCTGCGCATCGGCTCCTACGCGGACCGGCCGAAAGCATTCTTCCGGGACCCCTGGAACCTCTTCGACCTGCTGATCGTGGCCTCGGCCTTCCTGCCGTTCCTGCGGTCGAACACGACCATGCTGCGGCTGCTGCGCCTCGCCCGCGTGCTGCGCACCGCCCGCTTCCTGCCCCACCTGCGCATCCTGCTGCTCGCGGTCGGGCGCAGCCTGCCGGGCACGGCGAGCTTCCTGTTCGTGGGGGCCCTGGTGGTGTACGTGTACGCGATGGTCGGCTGGGTCTGCTTCGCGCACTCCGACCCGCAGCACTACGGCTCGATCGGCCGGGCCGCGCTCACCCTGTTCCTGCTCACCACCCTGGACGGGCTGACGGACGCCGTCCGGGCCGGGCTGGAGATCTCCCGGTTCAGCATCGTCTACTACGCCTCCTACGCGCTCCTCGCCTCGTTCGTCCTGGTCAACGTCCTGATCGGCGTGGTCCTCAACTCGCTGGACGAGGCCCGGGAGATGGAGGAGGCCGAGGCCCGGGCCCGGGAGCGGGCGGAGAGGGACCTCGACCCCGCCGACGAGGTCCGGGAACGGATCGCCGCGGCCCGCCTCGCCCTGGACGACCTGGAGGCCAGCCTCGACCTGGCGCGCTCCGCCTCCCCGGCCGCACCCGGACCCCGCGAGGAGCCGCCGGGCGGGCCGGAGGCCGGGAGCGGGCCGGAGCGGTCACCGGAGCGGCAGCTGGAGTCCGCCGTGTAGCCGGCGCGGCGCCCGCGGCCCACTGGGCCACTGCCGGAACCGGGCCGCCGCCGGACGGCCCGGTTTCGGCCATCCCGGCGCACATGCCCGCCAACCATGCCTCAACCCCCCTCGCACATGCGAGAGTTGACGGGACACCGAGCCGCTGGGCGACGGGGAGGGTGGTCGGCATGGGTACCGACGTGCGCACGGTCGAGGTCCCGTTGGGGGACGGCACCGACGGGGTGTTACGGGTGCAGATCCGCGAGGTGGACGAGTCGCTGGCGCGGGTCGGGCGCGGCGGCGGCGCCGTGGCGCGGGCCTCGCGCTCCTTCGCGGACATGGTGGACGGCATCCGGCCGGTGGCCGACAGCTTCGTGAGCCGGCTGAGCGGGCTCGTCCACCGGCCGGACGAGATCACCCTGGAGTTCGGGGTCTCCCTGTCGGCCGAGGCGGACATCGTGATCGCGAGCACCGCCACCGAGGCCAACTTCTCGGTCACCCTGACCTGGAACTCCCAGGCCCCCCGCGACACTCCGTAAGGGGGCGGGGATGACCAGCGCGAGCGGTGGCCCGGCGAGCGCGGACGCCGTACTGGGCTCCGCCATCCTCCGCATCGCGGGCCCCGACGGAACGGTCGGCGGCGTCGGCTTCCTCGTGGCCCCGGACCTGGCCCTGACCTGCGCGCACGTCGTCGCCGACGCGCTGGGGCTGCCCCGCGGGCAGGTCCCCGCGCCGCCCGGCACCCTGACCCTGGACCGGCCCCTGTCCGGCGCCCCCGGCCGGGCCGCGGCCCAGGTGGCGCACTGGGTCCCGCTGCGGGAGGACGGCACCGGGGACATCGCCGTGCTGCGGCTGGAGGCCCCGGTCCCGGACGCGACCCCGCCGGCCATGGCCTCGCCGCCGAGCGTGTGGCAGCACCCGGTGCGGGTGGCCGGGTTCCCGGCCGGCTCCCCAGGCGGTGTCTGGCACGCCGGCCGGCTGCGCGGCGCCACCGCCGAGGGGTGGGTGCAGCTGTCGGGCGCCGACCGGCAGGGCGTCCCCGTGGACAAGGGCTTCAGCGGCAGCCCCGTCTGGGACGAGCAGGCCGGGGCCGTCGTGGGGATGGTCGTGGCCGCCCAGCTCTCGGGGGCCCGGCAGAGCTTCGCGATCCCCACCCGGACCCTGATCGCGGAGGTCCCGCCGCTCGCCGCGGTCCTCACCCCGGCCTCCCCCTTCCGGGGCCTGGGCACCTACCAGGAGGCCGACGCGGAGGTGTACTTCGGCCGGGACACCGAAGCCGCCGACCTCACCGCCCTGCTGAACTCCGGCCCCCGGCCCTGCGTGGCCCTGATCGGCCCCTCGGGCTGCGGGAAGTCCTCCCTGGCCCTGGCCGGAGTTGCGCCCCGGCTGCGGGCGCGCGGCCACGAGGTGCTGGTGGTCCGGGCCGCCGACGGGCTCCCGGTGCGCACCGCCCTCGCGGCGGAACTCGCCCGGCTGGCCCGGCCAGAGCCCCGCGTCGGACCGGCCGCACTGCGGGACCTGGAGGAGTCCCTGAACCGGCACGGCCTGCCGGGCGCCGCCCGGCAGGTCCTGGGCGGGCGCTCCGAACGGCTCCTGGTCGTCCTCGACCAGGCCGAGGCGGTCCTGGCCGACCCCCGCCGTGCGGACGACGACACCGTGGGGCTGCTCTTCCCCGACCCGCATCCCCCCGGGCTGCGGGTGCTCCTCACGCTCCGGGCCGACTTCGTGGAGGCCGCCCTCTCCCACCCCGTCCTGGGGCCTGCCCTGGGCCGGGCCACCCTGCGGCCGCTGCTGCCGATGACCCGCGCCCAGATGTCGGAGGTGATCCTGCGGCCCCTGGCCCGCGTGCCCGCCGTCTCGTACGACCCCGGGCTGGTGGCCCGGATGCTGGACGACGCCGGCACCGCGCCCGGCGCGCTGCCCCTGCTGGGCTTCGTCCTGGCCCGGCTCTGGGACGAACAGGCCCTGGGACGGCTGCGGTTCGCCTCGTACGAGGAGATCGGCGGGGTCCGGGGCGCGCTCGGCCGCCATGCCGAGGCCGCCTGGCGGGAGTGCGTCGGCGAGGCCGACCGGGAAGAGGCCCTGCGGCTGCTGACGGCGCTGGTCAGGGTGCTGCCGGGGAGCGAGGCCCCGCTGCGCGGGGTGCTGGGCCGCGCCGAGGCCGGGGAGGAGCGCTGGCGGATCGCCGGCCGGCTGGCGGAGCGGCGGATCCTGGTCGTCGGCGGGGACGCGGAGCGCGGCCAGACCGTGGAACTGGCGCACGAGGCACTGATCGGCGCCTGGCCCACCCTGGCCCGGCAGGTGGTGCAGGACCGGGAGTTCCTCACCTGGCGCGCCGGGTTCCGCCACGACCTCGACCGCTGGCGCGAGCTCAAGGAGCCCCGCGACCAGCTCCTCACGGGCGCTCCGCTCGACACGGCCGCCACACAGGCCCAGACCCGTGGTGACGAACTCTCGGCGGCTGAGCGGGAGTTCCTCCAGGCGAGCCTTGCCCGGCGCACCGAGGAGGCGGCGCAGGCCCGGAAGGCCGCGCTCTTCAAGCGGGCGGGCGTCATCCTGCTGAGCCTGGCACTGGCCGCCACCCTCATCGTCTCCTGGAACCTCCACGGGGCGAACGCGAAGCTCGACGACGACCTGCGGCGCGGCGCCTCCCCGCAACTGGCACAGCTGGCGACCCGACTGGACGACGTCTCGCTCAGCACCTCGGCCCTGATGAGCGCCGCCGCGTACCGCACCTCCCCGCAGCCCGATGCCCAGACGGCCCTGTTCGAGCAGTACGTGCGCATGCGGCAGGTCGAGCGGATCACGCTGGAGGGCAGGGGCGAGGTCCGGAACGCGGTCCTCAGCGAGGACGGCAACCGCGTCACGATCGGCCTCTCCTCCGGGGACTCCCTGGGGGCCGACCTCGGCTCGGGACCGCCGCGCCTCACCAACCTCCGGGAGGGCACCACCCGGCTGATCACGGCTTCGGGCGACGGCCGCACGGCAGCGGCCTCCAGCCCCCACGGCATCATCAGCGTGGGCATCCGTCAGGCCGACGACAGTTGGCGGACGGTGAAACTGCGCGGTGCCGATCAAGCCCGGGACAATGCCCGACCGGCCACCACCCTCCGCTTCGACGCCTCGGGGCGGCGGCTGCTCGCAGCCGTCCCGGCGGAAGGCGTCTCCGTGTGGGAGGCGGTCGAGGGAACGAGGGTCGGGGCCACTCTCGCCCCGCCCTCGGGCTGGACTGTGTCGGACGCCTGGTTCGGGCCGGACGGCGACACCGTGATCGGCCGGATCGGCCGGGACGGAGCGGCCGACCGGTCGAACGGCAGGCTCGTGCGCTGGCAGCTCTCCGACGGCCGCCTCGACGAGCAGTCCTGGGGCAGTGAGGAGACCGGCCCGGTCACCGTCAGCGCGGACGGCTCCACCCTCGTCCGCTGCACCACGGACGGCGTCCTCCAGGCCTGGGACCTGACCGGGCAGCCCCGGGTCAAGAAGCAGTACGGCACGAGCCAGCTGGGCCTGGTCTGCCCGTTGTACGTGCCCCGGCTCGACCGCACAGGCCGCTTCCTGCTCAACCCCGCACAGCGGTTCGGAGGAAACCCGGGCCGGTACCGGTGCCTCGTGCTGGACCTCCAGGAAGGGCTGCCCGCCACGCTCGACCTGCCCGCTGCCGCGCAGCAGGACGAGTTCGTCGCGGGAGCGGCGACCCTGCCGGCCGTCAGCCTCGCCGGACCTCCCGACGCGATGAAGGTGGCGATCAGCGCCGGCGGCACGATCGTCGTGGCCAAGGTGCCCCGGCCGACCGGGTTCGACAGTGCGATGCTCACGAGCCTGGTCCGGACCGTGGACGTGGACCAGAACCGGGTCGCCAGTATCGATGCGGACGGCGGGACCCTGCGCCTGTGGGACCTGACCACGCACCGTCAGCTCGCGGCCCTGCGCCCCTCGGCCCCGCTCGCGCGGCTCTACTCGTCGTTCAGCCCCGACGGCAAGCGGCTGCTGACCGTCACGGCCGACGGCCTCGGGGTCCTGGTGTGGGACCTGAAGGCCGCGGGCGGTCCTCCGCTCACCGAGGTGCGCCGTCTCGCCCTGCCCGCTCCCCCGGGCATCGACGCGTCGCGGGCGGACGCCCGGACGGGCCGCACACCGGCCTGGGTCATCGTCTCGTTCGACGGCGACGACCATGCCTTGATATCGGCCGTCTCCTACGTGTCCCGCTGGGACCTGACGACGGGCAAGCAGGCGGGCGAGACGTACCGGCCGCCGGTCCAGGATCCGATCGACGTATCGACGGCCGCCGCGTCCGTCTTCGCCGCGGGCCGCCCCGGTCACCCTCAGGCCGCGGTCCGTGCTCCGGGGGACCGGATCCAGATCTGGGACTTCGAGAAGGGCACGGCCGACACCCTCCCCGCCAAGGAAGAGGACGGCTACGTCAGCCAGATGCTCTTCGACCCGAGCGGCCGGAAGCTCGCCGTCCTCACCAAGGACGGGCGCCTGCAGATCCGGGACGTGGAGGGCAAGGAGCCGACGCGGACCCTCGCCTACCAGGGCATCCAGTGGCTGAACGGCTTCCCCGACGCGGCCACTCTGAGCACGGTCGGCACGGTCAACTCCATGACCTTCTGGGACGTGGCCGAGGGCACCGAAAAATACCACTTCACCCCCGGGTACGGGGCGACCGGCGACTGGTCCGCGGACGGCAAGCGGCTCGCCTGGGCGGACGGCTCGTCCGTGGAGGTGCTGCCCCTGGACCCGGAGGCCTGGCGCAAGCGGGCGTGCGAGCTGGCCGGCCGCGCCCTGACCGACGGCGAGCGGCGGCTCCTGCCCCCGGGCGCCCGCTCCGACGCCTGCGCGGGGCTGAAGAAGTGAGCCCGTGCAGGCGTCGGCCGGCGGTCAGCCGCCGTCGCGGACGGCGACGATGCCGTTGAACACGCCGACGTACGCCGTGCCGTCGGGGCCGAGGGTGATCGGCGCCCAGTTGTTGTCGTACAGCGGGCCGGTGCCCGTCAGCTGCCGCCAGCGGCGTTCGCCGGTGCGGAAGTCGACCGCCGTGAGGTACCAGGCGTCGATGCCCCAGACGTTGGGCTCCTTCTCGTAGAAGTAGAGCAGACCGTTGCCGGAGGAGAGCTTGGGGACGACGGAGGGCGAGCGGACCGCGCTCTCCCAGACCGTGTCGCAGCCGCTGCCGTCGGCGCGGACGTCGATGCGGCTGACGCCGCCGACGACCGACTTGCCCAGCAGCAGCGAGGTGACGTTCTCGTAGCCGTAGTTGTTCTCGACGACGATGCTGTTGCCCCAGGTGATCAGGGAGTTGTCGGTGGTGGAGGCGCCGGAGCCGAAGACGGGCACCTTGCAGACCAGCCGCCGGTCGGCGGGGACGTCCGTGCCGCGCCGGTAGACCAGGACGTTCATCCGGTCGTCGGCGTTGTCGGTGATGGCGACGTAGCCGTCACCGAACAGGTCCGGGGTGGTACCCGAACCCTGGTTCACGGAGCCGGGCTTGGTCCCGGTCCCGCGGTCGTACGTCTGGCGCCACTGGACCTCGGGGGTGCCGTCGGCGGTGGCGCGAAAGCTGTAGAGGGCGTGGTCGCTGACGATGGAGACCCCGTCCCGGGCGGCCGAGAAGGAGTTCTGGATCTCCTCGCCCGTCAGCCGGACCGAGCGGATCCGCGAGGTCGCCGGGTCCACGGTGCCGACGCGGCCCTGGCGGGTGACCCACCAGATGAGGCCGTTCCAGTCGGGCATGACCGAGGTCACGGGGTCGCAGGTGCCGCTGGGCCACAGGTTGGTCCAGCCCACGCAGTCGTGCGGGACCTGGCCGCCGAGGTCCCAGTCGTTCTCCACCGTGAACTTCCAGCTCCCGTCGGGGTTCTGGGAGTGGGCCAGGCGCAGGACGTGCTGGCGGGAGTCGGCCAGCACGGCCCGGTCCTCGTTGTCCAGGTAGAAGTAGGCGCCGCCCGAGGTGTCCTTGAAGATCTTCGAGAAGTCGAGCGAGGTGATCGCCTCGACCGTCGAGGAGCGCTGCGGGAGCCGGTACTCCGCGAGCGTGGCGAGCGTACGGGGCTCCAGGAGCTTGACCTTGAACCCCGAGAAGGTGCCGCAGACGGTGACCAGGCGGCCTCCGGCGTCGAAGGTGGCGGTGGCGCACTCGCCGCCGAGGGCGGCGATCTTCTCGCTGGTGACCTGCGGCTTCCTGCCCAGCGGGCCGGACCAGGGGGAGGTGGCGCTGCCGCCCGCGTCGGCGTGCATGCCGCTGCGGCCGTTGGGCGCGAGGAAGGGGTGCTGCGGCGGGGTCTCGCCCGGCAGCGGGGCGGCGGTCGCGGGGGCGCCGTCGTAGTGGCCGACCAGGCGGTGGCCGGGGGCCTGGGGGATCTCCTCGGCATGGGCCGGGGAGATCCCCGCCAGTACCGTCAGGGCGGCGAGGGCGGGGACCACAGCGCAGTTCAGCGCTCTTCGGAACATCGAGGCGTCCTCCTTCACGTTCAGTGCTGTTGACAGTGCGTCTGACATCGCGCCGCCGCCAGACGCTAGATCGCACGGCCCGAGGAATCCATGGATGGCCGGGGTGAATTCATGAACGCGCAACAGTCGGTCAACCGGCCGCGATGTCGCCCCAGTTCACGGTGCGCCCGCACCAGCGCCCGAGCAGCACCGGATCGTGTCCGACGGCCAGCAGACCGGCTCCGGTCTCCTTCCGGTACTCCTCGACCACGCCGACGAGGGCGGCCGTGGTGGAGGCGTCGAGCATCGCGGTCATCTCGTCGCACACCAGCCAGCGCGGCCGCAGCACCAGGGCCCGGGCCAGGCAGGCGCGTTGCAGCTGCCCGTCGCTGACCTCGTGGGGGCGCCGGGCGAGGAGGTCCGCCCCGAGACCGACCCGGTCGGCGAGCGCGGGGACGGCCGCGTCCGCCTCTTTACGTCGGCCCGTCGCCCGGAGCGGTTCCGCGACGAGGTCGTAGAGGCTGAGGCGGGGGTCCGCCGAGAGCCGGGGCTGCTGGAAGACGACCCCGACCGCGGTGCGCAGGGAGCGCGGGGCCCGGTGCCGGAAGGCCGTCACCGCGCGGCCGTCGAGGACCACCGTCCCCCGGTCGGGCCGGTGCAGCAGGGCGGCGACCCGGGCCAGGGTGGACTTGCCGCAGCCGCTCGGCCCGAGCAGGCCGAGGGCCTCGCCGGGGCGCAGTGCGAGGTGGGCGTCGCGGACGACGGGGCTGCGGCGGTCGTAGCCGGCGGTGATGCCCTGGAGCTCAAGCACGGTGGCAGGCCACCCCTTCGGTGAGCTGTGGCCGGACGGTCCGGCAGGTGGCGTCGGCGAGGGCGCAGCGGGCGGCGAAGGCGCAGCCGGGCGGCAGGTCGCCGAGCTCGGGCGGGGCGCCCGGGACGGGGGTGAAGGCCCGCTCGGGGAGGGCGTCGAGGAGGCCGCGGGCGTAGGGGTGGCGGGGGCCGGGCTCGCCGAAGAAGGCCGCGGCGGGGGCGAGTTCCACGATCCGGCCCGCGTACATGACGGCGACGGTGTCGGCGATCCGGCGGGCGGCGGCCAGGTCGTGGGTGATCATCAGCAGGGCGCGACCGGCGTCCCGGGTGTGGGCGCGAAGTTCGTCGGCGGTGCGGTCGACGAGGTCCCGGTCGAGGCCGGTGGTGGGCTCGTCGGCGAGCAGCAAGGGGGCGTCCCCGACGAGGGCGAGGGCGGTGGCGGCGCGCTGGGCGAGGCCGCCGGAGAGCTGGTGGGGGTGGCGGTCGAGGTGGCTCGCGGGGAAGGCGGCCCGGGCGGCCGCGGCCTCGGCGGCCGCGCGCGGGGCGCGGGTGCCGGTGAGTTCGCGGACGGTCTCCTCCAGGTGGGAGCGGACGGTGCGGACCGGGGTGAGGTGGGCGGCGGGGCTCTGCGGGACGAGGCCGACGCGCCTGCCCCGTACGGTGCGGGCCAGGGTGTCCTCGTCGGCGGCGAGCAGGTCGAGGCCGTCGGCGAGGAGGGCAGATCCGGCGGTCTCGGCGTTGCCGGGGAGCAGCCCGAGCAGGGCGGAGGCCAGGACGGACTTCCCGCAGCCGCTCTCCCCCACGAGCACGAGGCACTCCCCCGCGCCGAGCCGGAACTCCGCGCCGGAGACGGCCTCGACGTACCGCCCGCCGGGCATCCGGAACCGTACGGAGAGCCCCTGGACCCTCAGCACGTCACCGCCGGCGCGCCCCGCACCGGACTCCGGCGTCCGCCCCGGCCCGGGCCCCGGTGTGCATCCGGGCGCGGCTCCCGGTGTGGGCGGGGTGCTGTCGTGGCGGGTCACAGGGTCAGCTCCGAGCGTCGGCGGAGGTTGAGGCGGTCGCGCCAGGCGCCCGCGAGGCCGGCGATGGCCGGCGTGGGGAGGACCAGCAGCAGGCCGGGGAAGAGCGTGGGCCACCAGTCTCCGGCCAGGAGCGAGCCCCGGCCGCCCTGCACGAGGGTGCCGAGGCTGGCCTGGTGGGCGGGCAGGCCGAGGCCGAGGAAGGACAGGGCGGACTCGTGCCACATGGCGTGCGGGACCATCAGCACCGCCGCCAGCCCGGCCTGCGGCAGCACCCCGGGCAGCAGGTGGCGGACGGTGACCCGCCACCGCGAGGCGCCGCCGGAGACGGCCGCGTCCACGTACGGGCGGCCGCGCAGCGAGAGCACCTCGGCGCGCACGATCCGGGCGGTGGACAGCCAGTGGGTGACGGCCACGGACGCCACCACCGGCCAGAGCCCCGGCCGGAACAGGGCGACGACGAACACGCCCAGCAGCAGGTGCGGGACGGACGACAGGGTGTCCACGGCCCGCATCAGCAGCCGGTCGGTCCAGCCGCCCAGGGCTCCGGCCGCCGCGCCGACGGCCGTGCCGACGACGGTGGCGACGAGCGCCGCCACCAGGCCGACCAGCAGCGACACCCGCAGCCCGTACACGCACCGCAGCAGCAGGTCCCGGCCCACGTCGTCGGTGCCGAAGGGGTGCGCCCAGGAGGGCGGCAGCAGTTTCGCGGAGAGGTCGACGGCCTGCTGGTCGAGCTGGACCAGCGGGGGCACCACCAGCACCGCCAGCACCATCACTACCGTCGCGGCGGCCGAGGCGCGGACCCGCAGGGCGCAGCTGGAGCGGCTGCCCCGGCCGTACGTCCGCCAGGTCACGGCGTCCGCGGGGGTCACGGGGTCAGCCATCGAAGCCCACCCTCGGGTCGGCGAGCCCGTACAGCAGGTCGGACAGCAGGTTGCCGGCCAGGACCGCGGCCGTGGCCAGCACCGTCAGCGCGGCCAGCAGCGGGAAGTCCACGGAGGTGGCGGCCTGCACGGTGGCGGCGGCGATGCCCGGCCAGCTGAAGACGGTCTCCACGAGGAGGGCGCCGGTGATCAGCTCGGGCACCCGGGAGCCGATGAGGGTCAGCATCGGCAGCATGCCGGAGCGCAGGGCGTGCCCCAGCAGGACCCGCCGCCGGGACAGGCCCCGCGCGCGGGCCCCGCGTACGGGGTCCTCGTCCAGGGCGTCGGCGACGCCCTGGCGCACGTAGAGGAAGAACCAGGGCAGCTGGGAGAACCCGAGCACCAGCGCGGGCAGTACCAGGTGGCCGGCGACCTGGCCGGCCGCGGGCACGGTGACGGCCGCGTCGGTGAGCCCGCCGGAGGGCAGGACGCCCAGCCGTACGGAGAAGAACCAGATGCCCAGCAGCCCGAGCCAGTAGGCGGGGGCCGCCTCCAGCGTGTACGCGAGGGCGCCCACGGTCCGGTCGAGCGGCCCGCCCCGGCGGCGCGCGGCGAGCACGCCGAGGCCCGTGCCGAGCAGGACGGCGACGGCGAAGGCGCAGCCGGCGAGCAGTGCCGACCAGCCGAGGCGTTCTGCGATGGCGTCGGCGACGGGCCGGCGCAGGGAGGTGGAGTTGCCGAGGTCGCCGGTGAGCGCGGAGGTGAGCCACTGCCACCAGCGGGCGAGGAGGGGCCGGTCCACGCCGAGGTTGGTCCGCAGCCGGTCGAGGTCGGCCTGGGAGGCGGTGAGTCCGGCGGTGCCGGCGTACGCCTTGACGGGGTCGAAGGGGGAGAGCGCGGCGACGGTGAAGACGCCGAGGGTGACGGCGAGCAGGACCGGGACGGCGGCCAGCAGCCGCCGCCCGGTCATGCGCGCCATCGGCCCCCAGGGCGGGTGCGGGGGGCGGGGGGTCACTTCTGCTTCGGCTTCCAGGTCTCCACGTTCCACCAGGGGCCGGCGCCGAGGCCGTGGTCGTGCGGTTCGACCTGGGTGGAGGGGCCGTCCCACGTGTCGTCGACCACGTAGAGGTGGTCGATGTGGGTGAGGAAGACGTAGCCGGGGTTCTCGGCGAGCTCGCGCTGCACGGTGTCGTAGGCGGCCTTGCGGGCGGCCGGGTCGCCGCTGGTGCGGCCGTCGGCGACGGCCCGGTCGACGGCCGGGTTGTCGTAGCGGGCCATGTTGTTGAAGCCGTCGCCGGCGAGGGAGGAGGTCAGCAGCTGGTACTGGTCGAAGTCGGGGTCGGCCGGGGAGCCGCCGCCGGCGAGGACGGCGTCGGTCTTCATCCGGGGTTCGATGACCTCCCAGGTCCCGGCTTCGGTCTTCACCTCGATGCCGGCCTTCTTGGCGTCGGAGGCGAAGGCCAGCGCGTGGTCCTGGCGGATCTTGTCGCCGGAGGTGTACCAGAGCGGGAAGGAGGCGCGGACGCCGTCCTTGGCGCGGATGCCGTCCTCGCCGGTCTTCCAGCCGGCGTCGTCGAGGGTCCGCTTGGCCCGGTCGAGGTCGTACGGGCGCTGGGTGCCGGGGGTGAACCAGGGGCTGTCGGTGGGGACGGGGCCGTAGGCGGGCTTGCCCGCGCCGTCGAGGAGGGTGTCGACCATGGCCTTGCGGTCCACGGCGAGGTCCAGGGCCCGGCGGACCGCCACGTCGCCGGTGACCCGGTGGTGGGTCGGGAGGGTGACATTGCGGTAGTCGAAGGTCTTGGCGGCGTACGTCCGGCGTGCCGTGTCCTTCGCGAAGCCGCGGGCGAGGTTCGGGGGCAGGATCGCGGCGTCGAGCTCGCCGGAGCGCAGCCGGGTGGCGCGGACGTCGTCGTCCTTGATGACGGCCATGGTGAAGTTCTTCACGGCGGGTTCGCCGCCCCAGTAGCCGGGGTTGGCCTTGAAGGTGAGCTTCTCGCCCTTGGACCAGCCGGTGAGCACGTAGGGGCCGGTGCCGACGGGCCGGGTGGTGAACTCGCCGCTGTTGACGTCCTGGCGGCCGGCGACGTGTTCGGGGGCGATGGGCAGGACGGTGCGCTCGGCGAAGGGGGCGTAGGGGTACTTGAGGGTGAAGACGACCCGGTCGGCGCCCTGGGCGGTGACGCTCTCGATGGCGTCGAGCTCGGTCCTGGAGGCGTTGTTGGTCTTCGGGTCGAGGATGGTGCGGTAGGTGAACTCGACGTCCTTGGCGGAGAAGGGCTCCCCGTCGCTGAACTTCACGCCCTGGCGCAGGGTGTAGGTGTAGGTGCGGCCGTCGGCGGAGACCTCGGGCAGGGAGGCGGCGAGCGCGGGCTTCAGCTTCATGTCCGCGTCATGGGTCAGGAGCCCGTCGAAGACCTTGGAGTTGCCGTCCTTGCCGTACCCGAGCAGGGGGCTGAGGGTCTCCGGCTCGGTGGCGATGCCGACGACGGCGGAGTCGGCGGAGGCGGGGGCCTCGGGGTGGGAACAGGCCGTCACGCCCGTGATGAGTGTGGCGGCGAGCGCCGCGCCGGCGGCTCCCCGTACGTTCCGGGCCGTCATGCTGTGCACATCCCTGTTTAAGATCATCTGTTATTGCAAAGAGATCGCAATAATGCCAGACGAGATCAGAGGAAGACGAACCCGGCCATAAGGGCGCTACTTTCCGGTCACAGGGGTCTTGTCCGGCCGCACCCGCCCGTGCCATATATGTCTAGACCTTTACGAGAGCACGTACGAGGAAGGCACCCCGTGCGACCCACCACGGCCCCGCGCCGCGCCGGGGCGGCGCTCGCGGCCCTCGCCCTCTGCCTGGCCGCCACCGCACTGACGGCGTGCGGCGCGGACACGGACACCCGGCCCCCGCACGCTCCCGGCGGGCTCACCGCCCGAGCGGGCAGCGCCACTTCGGTCCACGTGATGTGGGAGTCCGCCGACCCCGCCGACGGGGTCACCGGCTACCAGGTCTTCCAGAGCGGCCGCCTCGTGCGGGAACTCCCCGCCGACAAGACCATGGTGGACGTCACCGGCCTCACGGCGCAGACCGCCTACGCCTTCACCGTCCGGGCCAGGGACGCCGCCGGGAACCGCTCCGCCCCCAGCACCGCCGCACAGGTCACCACCCCCGGCGCCAAGGCCGAGGACCACCTGCCGCCCACCGCCCCGCCCGCCACCACCGGCAGCACCGAGGGACCCCGGGCGGTCCGCCTGAGCTGGACCCCGGCGACGGACGACACGGGCGTGACGGCGTACGACGTCCACCAGGGCGGGATCCGGATCCACACCGCCGGCGCCGCCGAGACCTCGACCACCCTGACCGGCCTCCAGCCGGGCACCGCCTACTCCTTCACCGTCCGGGCCCGCGACGGCTCCGACAACAGCTCCCCCGACGGACCCGTGGTGGCCCTGACCACCCCCGACGATCCCGCACAGGGCCCCGGCACCGCGCCCGGCGCGTTCACGGCGGCCGTCTCCCCCGGCGCCGTCGACCTGGGCTGGACGGCCCCCGACACCGGCCGCGAGACGAGCGAGTACCAGCTCTACGTCAACGACCAGCCCGTCACCGTCATCCAGTTCGGCGCCGGGGCGGTACCGAAGGGGCGGGCCTCGTACCGGCTCACCGCCACCGAACCCGCCGGGACGGCCTGGGCCCTCAAACTGCGCGCCCGCCTGCCCGACGGCACCTGGGGGGCCTTCTCGGAGGAGCGGCGGATCACCCTCGCGGGCTGACGGCGGCGAGGCCCGTCCGCCGCCGATCCGGGCCGAACGGCACTGCCGCGGAAGAAGATCGCGCACAATACATCCGTGTTCGGTGAGTACTCGGTCAACCACAGTCAGGCACGTGCCCTCGGCGGCGACCATGCGTCAGAATCTGACGCCGTGCCGGGAAACCTACCGCCGGAGACGGCGAGCTTCGTCGGCCGCGAGGCCGAACTCGACCGTCTCGAAGGCCTGCTGGACGAACGAAGACTGATCACCCTGACCGGGGTGGGCGGGGTCGGCAAGTCCCGGCTCGCCCTGCGGGCCGCCGCACGCCCCGGCCGGGCCCGGCCCGACGGGGTCTGGTGGGTGGAGCTCTCCCCGCTGCGCGACCCCGGGCTGCTCACCACCACCCTCGCCCACGCCCTCGGCCTGACCATCGGCGTCGTCCCCTCCACCCAGTCCCTCGACGAGGAACTGTGCGCGTGGATGGCCGACAAGAGCCTGCTCGTCGTCCTCGACACCTGCGAGCACCTGGTCACCCCGGTCCGGCACCTGGTGGGCGAACTCCTGCAGTCCGCACCCGGCCTGACGGTGCTGGTCACCTCCCGCGAACGGCTGGGCTCCCCCGGCGAGACCGTCCTGGAGGTCCGGCCGCTCCCCTGCGAGGGCCCCGACAGCGACGCCCTCACCCTCTTCCGGGCCCGTGCCCTGGCCGCCGCCCCGCAGGCCGCCGCCGCCCTCGCCGACCCCGCCCGCGCCGCCCTCGCGGCCGAGGTCTGCCGCCGCCTCGACGGCATCCCGCTCGCACTGGAGCTGGCCGGGGCCCGGCTGCGCCTGTGGACGCTGGAGCGGATGGCCCAGCTGCTGGGCGCGCGCTTCGAGGTGCTCTCCGACACCACGGGCGCCGCCCTCCCGGCCCGGCACCGGAACCTGCGGACCGCGATCGGCTGGAGCCACGAGCTGTGCGAGCCGCTGGAACGGCTGCTGTGGGCCCGGCTGTCGGTGTTCGCCGGGGACTTCGACATGGCCGCCGCACGGACGGTGTGCGCCGGCGGCCCCCTGCCCGCCGCCCGGGTGGAACGGCTGCTGGAGGCACTGGTCGCGAAGTCCGTCGTGCGCCGCTTCCGGGAACGGGGGGCGGGGACCCGCTACCGGATGCTGGACACCATCCGCGAGTTCGGCCACGACTGGCTCGCCGAGCTGGACGAGGTACGGGCCGTCGCGGACCGCCACGCCCACTGGTACGCCGCCCTCGCCCGGGCCGCCGAACGGGACTGGATGGGGCCGGGCCAGGTGGACTGGTACCGCAGGATGAGCGCCGAGCACGCGCAGCTGCGCACCGCGCTGGAGCACCTGCTCGGGACGGACCCCGGCGCGGCCCTGGAGATGGCCGGGGCCCTGTGGTTCTTCTGGTTCTCCTGCGGCCACCTCCAGGAGGGCCGGGCCTTCCTGGAGCGGGCCCTGGCCCAGGCCCCGCCGACGGGGGCGGCGCACGCCCGGGCGCTGTGGGCGCTCGGGCTGACGATGCTGCTCCAGGGCGACATGACGGCGGCCGGGCTGACGGGCGTCGCGTGCGTGCGGGCGGCCGACGGGCTCGCCGACCCGGAAGGGCGGCTGCGCGCCGCCTACCTGCGGTCGGTGTCGCTCCTGATGCCGGGCGACCCGGTACGGGCGCTGGCCCTGGCGGGGCCCGCGGCGAGGGCGGCACACGACGGTGACGTGCGCGGTGCGGGCTGGCTGCTGTGCCAGCTGGTGAGCTCGTACGCCCTGTGCGACCTCGGGCGCTTCGAGGAGGCCGCCGAGGAGGCGCACGGGCTGCGCGAGGCCTGCGTGGAGCTGGGCGAGCGCTGGCTGCGGGCGTACGCGGACTACGTCCTGGCCTTCGCGGCGCTCGGACTGGGGCAGCACGGGGAGGCGGCCCGGCACGTACGGGCGATGCTGTCGGGCAAGCGGCTGCTGGGCGACCGCTTCGGCATCGCGCTGGGCCTGGACATGCTCGCGGCGGCGGTGGCGGCCCTGGGCGACGGGGAGCTGGCGGCGCGGCTGCTGGGCAACGGGCACGCGTGGTGGCGCACGGTGGGGCGGCCGCAGATGGGCTCGCCCTCGCTGACGGCCCTGCGGGACCAGGGCGAGCGGCAGGCCAGGGCGGCGATCGGGGACGCGGCGTACGAGACCGCGTTCCGGGGCGGTGCGGCTGCGTCCACCGGCTGACCGACAGCCGGTGGACGGCCTGGTGCGAGAGCTCCCGTCAGTACGGGAGGGGTCTGCCCGACGGTGTGCGCAGATCCAGGTCTCGGGGGGCGGGCTTGGGGACGGGCTTGCGGATCAGCTGCTGGCGCATGCTGCCTCCTCGCTCAGACCAGGGCCGGTCGACGGGGTTCCACCGTCCGGCCTTCGGGGAGCAGTTCCCCGGTGTCGTCGAAGACCACCACGCCGTTGCAGAGCAGGCTCCAGCCCTGTTCGGGATGGAAGGCCACGGTGCGGGCAGCGTCACGGTCGGCGCTGTCGGCGGGCGGGCAGGGGGGCTGGTGGGAGCACATGGCGCACCTCCTCGCAGAGTGGGGCGGGAGGGCCGGTGGTCACCCGGTCGATTCCGCGATCCACGGTGGCGGCGAGTATTACTGATCTCCGCCCCCGGACGGAACCCGTATTCGAGGTCGAGTTCAGGGTGTGTATGCCCGCTCACCATGCGCTCATGCCCGTTATGCGGATCTTCTCGGCGCGACCGGAGGACCGCACCCCGCAATCCCACGGCGTACGCCCCGAGCAAACCAGGACGATCACCACAACCAGGCCGCCGGCGGCACCCCGGCAGTGGTCAGGATCACACGGGCCGCGGGCCCGTCGGTCCGGGGCGGCCGCGCCCCGGACCCGTGGATCCGCGGCTAGCGGATCGGCATGCCGGAGAGGGTGCGGGCGATCACCAGGCGCTGGATCTCGCTCGTCCCTTCGAAGATCGTGTAGATGGCCGCGTCCCGGTGCATCCGCTCCACCGGGTACTCCCGGGTGAAGCCGTTGCCGCCGAGGATCTGGACCGCCTGGGCCGTGACCTTCTTGGCCACCTCGCTCGCGTAGAGCTTCGACATCGAGCCCTCCGCCGAGGTGAACGGCTTGCCCGCGACCGCCATCCACGACGCCCGCCACACCAGCAGCCGGGCCGCGTCGATCTGCGTGCGCATGTCCGCGAGCTGGAAGGCCACGCCCTGGTTGTCGATGATCGGGCGGCCGAACTGGGTGCGGGTCTTCGCGTAGTCGAGGGCGACCTCGTAGGCGGCGCGGGCGGTGCCGACGGCCATGGCGCCGACGGCCGGCCGGGAGGCCTCGAAGGTGGCCATGGCGGCGTTCTTCACCCGCTCACCGCCGCCCGCCTTCGCCTTCTCGTGGGCCCGCGCGAGCCGCTCGTCGAGCTTCTCCTTGCCGCCGAGCAGGCAGGAGCCGGGGATCCGTACGTCCTCCAGCACCACCTCGGCCGTGTGCGAGGCGCGGATGCCGTGCTTCTTGAACTTCTGGCCCTGCGAGAGGCCCGGGGTGCCCGGCGGGACGATGAAGGAGGCGTGGCCCTTGGTGCCCAGCTCGGGGTCGACCACGGCGACGACGATGTGGACGTTGGCGATGCCGCCGTTGGTGGCCCAGGTCTTGGTGCCGTTCAGCACCCACTCGTCCTTGGCCTGGTCGTAGACGGCCCGCGTGCGCATCGCGCCCACGTCGGAGCCGGCGTCCGGCTCGGAGGAGCAGAAGGCGGCGACCTTCACGTCGTCGGGGGTGCCGTACATCTGCGGGATCCAGGTGCCGATCTGCTCCTCGGTGCCGTTGGCGAGGACGCCGATGGCCGCGAGGCCGGTGCCCACGATCGACAGGGCGATGCCGGCGTCGCCCCAGAAGAGCTCCTCCATCGCCATCGGGATGCCCAGGCCGGTCGGGTCGAAGAACTGCTGGGCGTAGAAGTCCAGCGAGTAGATGCCGACCTTGGCGGCCTCCTGGATCACGGGCCAGGGGGTCTCCTCGCGCTCGTCCCACTCCGCGGCCGCCGGCCGGATCACGTCGGCGGCGAAGCCGTGGATCCAGTCGCGGACCTGCTTCTGGTCGTCGTTGAGCTCCATGGTGAACTCCGCCATGTCCCCTCCAGCTGTTTCACACGGGCCGTACGGCCGCACCCGGTAGCCCCGCCCCGCGAGTTACTGCCGGTAACCTGAACAATGGCCACAGTCTGTTACCGGCCGGTAAGCACTGTCAAGCGCCGCCGGTTCGATGGCCAGGGTGTGCGGGGTGTTACGTTGCGTGGGCGTCACGCACATCGCAAGGGCGGGGAGAGAAACACGTCATGCAGACCACCCAGGAGGCCGGAGCCGGAGAGCCGGGAGCGGGCGAGCGCCGCCGGCGCGAGCTGCTGGAGGCGGCGGACCGCGTCGTCCTCAGAGACGGCCCCAAGGCCTCCATGAACGCCATCGCCGCGGAGGCGGGCATCACCAAGCCCATCCTCTACCGGCACTTCGGCGACAAGGCCGGGCTCTACCAGGCCCTGGCCGTCCGGCACACCGATGCCCTGCTCGACTCGCTGCGGGCCGCGCTCGACGCCCCGGCCGAGCGCCGCAGCCGGGTGGAGTCCACCCTCGACACCTATCTGGCGGCCATCGAGGCCCGCCCCCAGGTGTACCGGTTCCTGATGCACCCCGCCGAGGACTCGCAGAGCTCCGAGCGCGGCTTCGACGTCGGCCTGCACTCCGCCCCGCTGCTGCGCCGGCTCGGCGAGGAGCTGGCGCAGGTGGTGGGCGAGCGGGTCGACCTGGGCCCGGGCGGCGAGCAGCTCGCCCGGATCTGGGGGCACGGCATCGTCGGCATGATGCACGCCGCCGGGGACTGGTGGCTGGGCGAACGCCCCTGTGCGCGGGCCGACCTGGTCGCGGGCCTCACCGACCTGCTCTGGGGCCGCCTGGCCACCGCCGGCAACCGTGAGGACGGGCCGGGCTTCTGACCGGCCCGGGCCCGCGCCGTACGGCCGGGTTACTTCCGCCCGTCCGCCGCCCGGCCCCATTCCGTCTTGCGGATGGCCCGGCGCAGCAGGCGGGCGCGCAGGCCGGTCACCCGGTCCGCGTAGACGGTGCCGTCGAGGTGGTCGCACTCGTGCTGGAGGCAGCGGGCGAAGAACCCGGTGCCCTCGATCCGCACCGGGGTCCCGTCGGAGGTGACCCCCTCGACGACCGCGCGGTCGAAGCGGGCGGTGCCCGCCTCCAGGCCGGGCAGCGACAGACAGCCCTCGGGGCCGAGGAACTCGTCCCCGTCGGCCTCGACCAGACGCGGATTGACGACGTGTCCCACATGACGGACGTCCTCGTCGTCGGGACAGTCGTAGACGAAGATCCGCTGCCCGATCCCGATCTGGTTCGCGGCGAGGCCGACGCCCTCGGCGGCGTACATCGTGGCGAACATGTCCTCGATGAGCCGGTCGAGTTCGGGGCCGAAGGCGGTGACCTCGGCGCAGGAGGAGTGGAGCACCGGATCACCCAGCAGGCTCATGGTGCGGACGAGGCCGGTGGTACCGGGGATGGGGCGCTGTCGCATGGCGGTAAGCGTACGACGGGCGAATATATGAGGAGATCCGCGGCGGACCTGGGGCGCCGCGGTCAAGGCTCCGGCCGGTACTGGATAGGCTGGGGCCACCGACGCTAGGAGGACAAAGGACGATGGCAGGCAACACGGAGCCGCTTTCGCCGCGGGCCAAGCTGGCCGTGACGGCGGGCAAGGCCGCGGCGGCGGTGTCGCGGGCCGCGGGACGCGGAAGCGGATCGGTGATCGGTGGCAAGGTCGCGCTCAGGCTGGACCCCGATCTTCTCGGCGCGCTGGCGCAGCATCTCGATGTCGTCCTCGTCTCCGCGACGAACGGCAAGACCACGACGACCCGCCTGATCGCGGAGGCCCTGCGGGCCAGCGGTCCGGTCGTCTCGAACGCGCTGGGCGCGAACATGCCCGCGGGCATCACCTCCGCGCTGGCCGGCGGCTCGGACGCCAAGTACGGCGTCATCGAGGTCGACGAGAAGTACCTGGCCGGGGTGGCCCGGGACGTCACCCCGAAGGTGATCGCCCTGCTGAACCTCTCCCGTGACCAGCTGGACCGCGCGGCCGAGACCCGCATGCTCGCCGAGAAGTGGCGCGAGGGGCTCCAGGGCTCCAAGGCGGTCCTCGTCGCGAACTGCGACGACCCGCTGATCGTGTGGTCGGCCTCCTCGTCGCAGAGCGTCGTGTGGGTCGCGGCCGGCCAGGAGTGGAAGGACGACGCCTGGTCGTGCCCCTCCTGCGGCGGTGTGATGCAGCGCCCCGGCGACGACTGGTTCTGCGGCGAGTGCGGCTTCCGCCGTCCGACCCCGACCTGGGTGCTCTCCGGCGACCACGTGCTGGACCCGCACGGCAGCGCCTGGCCGATCCACCTGCAGCTGCCCGGCCGCGCGAACAAGGCGAACGCCGCCACCTCGGCCGCCGTGGCCGCCGTGTTCGGCGTGCCCCCGCAGGTCGCGCTGGAGCGCATGTACCAGGTCCAGGCCGTGGCCGGCCGCTACGACGTGGTGAACTTCCAGGGCCGCGAGCTGCGCCTGCTGCTCGCGAAGAACCCGGCGGGCTGGCTCGAAACGTTTTCGCTGATCGACGGCCCGCCGGCGCCGGTGATCCTCTCGGTGAACGCCCGCGGCGCGGACGGCACCGACACCTCCTGGCTGTGGGACGTGGACTACCCGCGGCTCGCGGGCCACCCGATCTTCGTGATCGGCGACCGCAAGCTCGACCTGGCCGTCCGCCTGGAGGTCGCCGGCCTGGACTTCCGGGTCTGCGAGACCCTCGACGAGGCCGTGCAGCTGGCGCCGCCCGGACAGATCGAGCTGATCGCCAACTACACCGCCTTCCAGGACGTGCGCCGCCGCGTCGGCAACTAGTCACCCATAGAGGACAAGAGCATGAGCGACAACAGCCTGCGTCTGGTGTGGGTCTACCCCGACCTGCTCAGCACGTACGGAGACCAGGGCAACGTTCTCGTGGTGGAGCGCCGGGCGCGCCAGCGCGGCCTGGACGTCCAGCGCGTGGACGTGCGCAGCGACCAGCCCATCCCCACGTCGGGCGACATCTACCTGATCGGCGGCGGCGAGGACCGGCCGCAGCGGCTGGCCGCGGAGCGGCTGCTGCGCGACGGCGGCCTGGAGCGCGCCGTCTCGAACGGGGCGATCGTCTTCTCCGTGTGCGCCGGGTACCAGATCCTCGGCAACGAGTTCGTCAACGACATGGGCGAGCGCCAGCAGGGCCTCGGCCTGCTGGACGTGGTGACCGTGCGCGGCGAGGGCGAGCGGTGCGTCGGTGACGTGCTCGCCGACATCGACCCGCAGCTGAACCTGCCGCCGCTGACGGGCTTCGAGAACCACCAGGGCGTCACGCACCTGGGCCCGACGGCCAAGCCGTTCGCCCGGACCCGCCTCGGCCGGGGCAACGGCACCGGCGACGGTACCGAGGGCGCGTACAACGACACCGTCTTCGGCACGTACATGCACGGCCCCGTGATGGCCCGCAACCCGCTGATCGCGGACCTGCTGCTGAAGCTGGCCCTCGACGTGAACGCGCTGCCGGCCATAGACGACCGCTGGTACGAGGCGCTGCGCGACGAGCGCATCGCGGCGGCCACGCAGCCCGCGTAGCACCTTCCGTATGACCGTCCGGCCCGGACTCCCCTCGGGGGAGGCCGGGCCGACGTGCTTTCGTACGATCTTCCGTTTGGTAGGTCCTTCATGTGGAGGATGGTTCAGTCCAGCCGGAAACCGCTTGTAGGGTGACGGTTAGTTCCAACCGGACGACGTGGTCCGGTCGTCGGCCCACGTTGCAAAGGTTCTCTCTGCCATGCGCATTGGTGTGCTCACTTCCGGTGGCGACTGCCCCGGCCTCAACGCCGTCATCCGCTCCGTCGTGCACCGCGCCGTCGTCGACCACGGGGACGAGGTCATCGGCTTCCACGACGGCTGGCGCGGCCTGCTGGAGTGCGACTACCGCAAGCTGGACCTGGACTCCGTCGCCGGCATCCTGGCCCGCGGAGGCACCATCCTCGGCTCCTCCCGCGTCCAGCCCGCGCACCTGCGCGACGGCGTGGAGCGGGCCCGGGGCCACGTGGCGGACCTCGGCCTGGACGCCATCATCCCGATCGGCGGCGAGGGCACGCTGAAGGCCGCCAACCTGCTGGCCCAGGGCGGTCTGCCCATCGTCGGCGTGCCGAAGACCATCGACAACGACATCGCCTCCACCGACGTGACCTTCGGCTTCGACACCGCCGTCGGGGTGGCCACGGATGCCCTCGACCGGCTGAAGACCACCGCCGAGTCGCACCAGCGCGTGATGGTCGTCGAGGTCATGGGCCGCCACACCGGCTGGATCGCCCTGCACTCGGGCATGGCGGCCGGGGCGCACGCCATCGTCGTTCCGGAGCGGCCCTTCGACATCGACGAGCTCACGGCGATCGTCGGCGAGCGCTTCTCGGCCGGCAAGCGGTTCGCGATCGTCGTGGTCGCCGAGGGCGCCAAGCCCCGCCCCGGCTCGATGGACTACCAGCAGGGCGGCACCGACCAGTACGGCCACGAGCGTTTCGCCGGCATCGGCAACATCCTCGCCGTGGAGCTGGAGCGGCGCCTGGGCAAGGAGGCCCGTCCGGTCATCCTGGGCCACGTCCAGCGCGGCGGCACGCCCACCGCCTACGACCGGGTCCTGGCCACCCGCTTCGGCTGGCACGCGGTGGAGGCGGCGCACCGGGGCGAGTTCGGCATGCTGACGGCCCTGCGCGGCACCGACATCGTGATGGTCCCGCTCTCCGAGGCCACCTCGACCCTCAAGACCGTCCCGGACGCGCGGTACGACGAGGCACAGACGGTTCTGTGATGTTCCACCCGTTCTGACCCCTTCGGCCGCCCCCGGACGCGATCACGTCCGGGGGCGGCACTACTGTGGTGGGGCGCCACAGTCAAGGGAGTGAGCAGATGGACCACAGCGGTCACGGCATGGACATGAACATGGATATGAACATGGACCTGCCGCCGTTCACCCTCGGGCGCGGGCTGGAGTTCTCCTTCGACGCGTTCTTCCTGTTCGGCTCCCTGCTGGGCCTCGCCCTGTACGGCTGGGGCGTGCTGCGGCTGCGGCGGCGCGGGGACGACTGGCCGCTGGGCCGGACCGTCGCCTTCGCCACCGGCGTCCTCACGGTGATGCTGGTGATGTGCACCAAGCTGAACGACTACGGCATGGTCATGTTCAGCGTCCACATGGTCCAGCACATGGTGATCAGCATGGTCACCCCGATCCTGGTGCTGCTCGGGGCTCCGGTGACCCTCGCCCTGCGCGCGCTGCCGCCGGCGGCCCGGGGCAGCAAGGGGCCGCGCGAGCTGCTCCTGATGCTGCTGCACAGCCGGTACATGCGGATCGTCACGCACCCGGCGTTCACCATCCCGATGTTCATCGCCAGCCTGTACGCCCTGTACTTCACCCCGCTCTTCGACTTCCTCATGCAGAGCAGGGCCGGGCACATCGGCATGATGGTCCACTTCCTGGCCGTCGGCCTGATCTTCTTCTGGCCGATCATGGGCGTGGACCCGGGCCCGCACCGCCCGGGCTACGTGATGCGGATGCTGGAGCTCTTCGCGGGCATGCCCTTCCACGCCTTCTTCGGCATCGCCCTGATGATGGCGAGCGAGCCGATGATCAAGACGTACGCGAACCCCCCGGCCTCCCTGGGCATCGACGCCCTGGACGACCAGCACTGGGGCGGCGGCATCGCCTGGGCCTTCAGCGAGATCCCCTCCGTGCTGGTGCTGATCGCGCTGGTCTACCAGTGGTACCACTCGGAGCAGCGCGCGGCGAAGCGCTCGGACCGGGCCGCGGACCGGGACGGCGACAAGGAGCTGGAGGCGTACAACGCGTATCTCGCCTCGCTCCAAGGGCGCGGCCAGTAGCGCCGGAGCCGGTCGGCGCGCCACCATGGGGCATGACCGGATCCGTTAAGGCGATGGCCGTCACGACCTTCGCCGCCCTGGTGGCCGTCTCCACGTACTCCGTGGCCCTCGGCAGCAACGGCTGGCTGTGGTTCGGCTGGGTGGTGCTGGGGCTGCTGACCCTGGGCCTGGCCGCCTCCCGCAGCACCTGAGACCGGCCGGGCCGGCACGGCCCGCTCCTCGCCACCGCATGGCTGATCCGACCGTGGTCCGACCGTCGGGTGAAGGGAAGCGCCGGGTGTTCTACCACCTGCTCAAGCACGTGCTGCTCGGCCCACTGCTGCGGCTGCTGTTCCGGCCCCGCATCGAGGGCCTGGAGAACATCCCCGCGGAGGGGGCCGCGATCGTCGCGGGCAACCACCTGTCCTTCTCCGACCACTTCCTGATGCCCGCGATCCTGAAGCGGCGGATCACCTTCCTGGCGAAGGCCGAGTACTTCACCGGCCCCGGCCTCAAGGGCCGGCTGACCGCCGCCTTCTTCCGCAGCGCCGGGCAGATCCCGGTGGACCGCTCCGGCAAGGACGCCGGGCAGGCGGCCCTGCGCGAGGGGCTCGGGGTACTGGCGAAGGGCGAGCTGCTCGGCATCTACCCGGAGGGGACGCGCTCGCACGACGGGCGGCTCTACAAGGGCAAGGTCGGGGTGGCGGCGATGGCGCTCGGGGCCGGGGTGCCCGTGGTCCCGTGCGCGATGCTCGGCACCTTCGAGATCCAGCCGCCCGGGCAGACCCTCCCGAAGATCCGGCGGGTCACGATCCGGTTCGGCGCCCCGCTCGACTTCTCCCGGTACGCGGGAATGGAGGGCGAGCGGGCCGTCCTGCGCGCCGTCACCGACGAGATCATGTACGCGATCCTGGGCCTCTCCGGCCAGGAGTACGTCGACCGGTACGCGGCCGAGGTCAAGGCCGAGGAGGAGGAGAAGCGGAAGAAGGCCCGGCGCACGGCGCGCTGAGCCTCCTCCCGTTCACCGGTGTTCCCGGAGCCCTAGCGGACGGCCGGGAGCTCCTCGCGCTGGGGCAGGTCCGAGGCCGGGGCCTCGGCCGTCAGCGACTTCGCGGCGGCCGGGGCCGGCGGCACCGGAGTGGCGTGCGAGCCGCACTTCACGTCCTGGGCGTCGACCTTGCCGGTCAGCAGGTATGACTCCACCCGCGTGTTGATGCAGGGGTTCACCAGGCTGGTCACGCCGTGCGAGCCGGCGTTCTGCTCGGTGATCAGGCGCGAACCGGCCAGCCGGCGGTGCAGCTCGACACCGCCCTGGTACGGGGTGGCGGCGTCACGCTCGGACTGGACGATCAGGACCGGGGCGATCTTCTTCGCGCCGACCTCGATCGGGGTGCTCTGCTTGGACTTCCAGGTCGCGCAGGGCAGGTTCATCCAGGCGTTCGACCAGGTCATGAACGGGTACTTCTCGTGCAGCGCACTGTTGTCCCGGTCCCACTTGGCCCAGCTGGTCGGCCACTTGGCGTCGGCGCACTCCACCGCGGTGTAGACGGCGTTGCTGTTCTCGGACGCGGCGTTGCCCTTGGTGTCCGACATGTCCGGGGCGATGGCCTCGATCAGCGGCTTCTCGTCACCGGCGGCCCAGGCACTGAAGGCCTGCGCGACCGGGACCCACGAGGAGTCGTAGTACGGGGCGCCCTGGAAGAAGCCGATGAGCTCGGCCGGGCCGACGACCCCGCCGAGCGGGTTGGCCTTGGCCTTGGCGCGCAGCTCCTGGTACTTGGCCTCGACCTTGGCGCGGGTGTCGCCGAGGTGGAAGACGGAGTCGTACTTGGCGACCCAGTCCTGCCAGTCGTTCCAGCGCATCTGGAAGGCGACGTCCTGCTCCAGGTTGGCCTGGTACCAGATGTTGTCCGTGTCCGGGTTGACCACCGAGTCGACGATCATGCGGCGCACGTGGCCCGGGAAGAGGGTCGCGTAGACCCCGCCCAGGTAGGTGCCGTAGGAGACGCCGAGGTAGTTCAGCTTCTTCTCGCCGAGGGCGGCCCGGATGACGTCCAGGTCGCGCGCGGTGTTGGTGGTCGTCATGTGCGGCAGCATCTCGCCGCTGCGCTCCTTGCAGCCGTCCGCGTACTCGGCGGCGAGCTTGCGCTGGGCGAGCTTGTCGGCCTCGGTGGACGGGACCGGGTCGGCCTTGGGGGCCTTCACGAACTCCTGCGGGTCGATGCAGGAGATCGGCGCGGAGTGGCCGACGCCGCGGGGGTCGAAGCCCACGAAGTCGTACGCCTTGGAGGTGTTGACCCACAGCGGGCTCTTGGTGGTGACCCGGCGCGGGAAGCGCATGCCGGAACCGCCCGGACCGCCCGGGTTGTAGACGAGGGCGCCCTGGCGCTCCTCCTTGGTGCCCGTGCTGACGGCGCGGTCGACGGCGATGTCGATCGTCTTGCCGAAGGGCTTCGTGTAGTCGAGCGGGACCTTCACCCAGCCGCACTGGATCGGCTTCTCGAAGCCCCAGTCGGCAGGACAGTCCTTCCAGTCGATGCCGGCGCGCGCGGCGCGGGCGGCGGCGATCTGGGCGCCGACCGCCTCGGCGGCTCCGTTGTCCTTGCCGGCCGAGGTGGCCGAGGCCGGCGGCGCGAGCAGCAGACCCGCTGCCAGTGCGCCGGTGATGAGAGTGGCGGCGCTCCCCAGCGTCGCATTGCGTATCACGTGGTTGATCCCCCTGGTCATGTGCCGCACGAGGCGGCCGGGTTGGGTCAGGGGGATCCTTTCGTCTGACCGGTACCCGGCAACAGACCGAGGTCGACTTCTTTGCCAACCCGATAACCGGAGACGGGTGTACCGGTGAGCGGTGTCCCATTCGCCCCGCATCCGCCTGCCCGTCACCAGCCGTACGTCCGGGCCGCCTCGTCCAACAGCCCGCGCAATCGCAGCGCGTCCGGGGCCAGGGCCGTCACCAGTACGGCCGGGCCGGCCAGCGGGGTGACCGCCGCGAACTCCCCCAGGACCGCGGCCGGCGGCGGGTCCTGCTCGAACCGCGGGTCCACGACCAGGAGCTGGCCGAGCGTCCGGTGCCCGGCGATACCGGCCGGGCCGTCCCAGCCGCCCGGTGCGCCGGGGCCGCAGGACAGCTCCTGGTCCAGCAGCGGACGGCCGCCCCGGGTGACGGTGAGGCGGCTGCGCAGCAGGCCGGGGGCCTCGCCGGTGCGTCCCAGCACTTGCTCCTCGCGCAGGATCAGCCGGGCGGAGGGGGCCAGTTCGGCGCGGGTGGAGACCCGCAGGTCGCTGCCGCGCACCGAGACGAGCGGCTCCGGCAGCCAGCGCACCGCCGACTCCTCGGCCAGGGTCAGCCGTACGTCGTACCGCGCGCTCTCCCCGCCCCGGCCGGGCAGGGCCAGGGTGGCGGCCGCCGAGCTCAGGGCCAGCCGGGTGCCCGTTCCCGCCTCGGCCTCGACCGTGAGGTGGTCGCCGCCGAGGGGCGCGCTCATCGCGCCGACCAGCATCACGCCCGCCTCTCCGGGCCGGACGGCCCCGCCCCGGACCCGGCGCAGGGCGAGCGGGCCCTCCCCGGCCAGCACGGGCAGGGCGGTACCGCCGCGTCCGTCGGCGGCCGCGGCGATCCGGGCGGTGGCCCGGAGCCCGGCCGGGGGCGGGGCGGTGACGGGGGGTGCGCCGGTCACCGGGCGGCCCAGGCGGCGAGGCGCTCGCGCACCCAGCCGGCCACCGGGGCCACGCCCTCGGGTCCGCGCAGGGACTGGAAGGCGACGGGCAGCTCACCGCGCTGGTCGGCGGCGTCGCGGGCCATCCGGTCCAGGTCGGAGCCCACGTACGGGGCCAGGTCGGTCTTGTTGACGACGAGCAGGTCGGCGGTGGTGACCCCGGGGCCGCCCTTGCGCGGGATGTCGTCGCCGCCGGCCACGTCGATGACGAAGATCTGGGCGTCGACCAGGCCCCGGGAGAAGGTGGCGGTCAGGTTGTCGCCGCCGGACTCGACGAGGACCAGGTCGAGGGGGGCGGTCTCCCGGTGGGCTTCCTCCAGTTCCTCGACGGCCTCCAGGTTGGCGGAGATGTCGTCGCGGATGGCGGTGTGCGGACAGGCGCCGGTCTCGACCGCGCTGATCCGCTCGGGAGGCAGGACCGCCTCGCGGAGCAGGAACTCGGCGTCCTCCCGGGTGTAGATGTCGTTGGTGACGACGGCCATGGACACCTCGGCGCGCAGGGCCCGGCAGAGCGCGGCGACGGTGGCGGTCTTGCCGGAGCCGACGGGGCCGCCGAGGCCGATGCGCAGGGCGCGGCGGGTGCCGTCGGCGCGCAGGGGTGCGGCGCCGTGGGTGTGCCGGTGGGGATAGGTCACGTCGTGGTCGAGGTGCACGGCAGGTCTCCTTGGGGGGTGGTCTGGTGGGGGGCGCGGGCCGGCGTCAGCGGGCTTCAGGAGGCGAAGAGGCGTACCGCCCAGTCGGCATGGACCTCCGCCGCGATCTCCAGCAGCGGTGAGGAGGCCGCGGGCAGCACCTCCGTCCCCCCGGTACGGGCCAGCAGTGCGGCCTCGGCCGCGCGCGCGGCGACGGCGTCGAGCTCGGGGGCGAGTCCGGCCAGGACGGCGCTCGCCTCGAAGGGGTCGAGGCCCAGCAGCCGTACGGTGGCGGTGGCCGGCCCGCTGACGCTCTCGTACGCCGCCACGTGCGCGGCCTCCAGGGCCCCGAGCCCGGCGGCCCGGGCGACGAGGCCGAGCACCACGGGCTGGTGCGCCCCGCGCGGGAAGGCTGCGGCCAGCGCGTCCAGTTCGGCGGCGGGCCAGGTGGTGGACAAGCACGCGAAGCCGCCACCGGGGACCGGCCACGGAACGTTGTCACCGCCGCCATGCCCCCGTAACGCAGCGGGCGGGTTTCCCCCGCGGG
>NZ_JBEZWL010000047.1:0-53543 GCF_040648015.1 Streptomyces sp. NPDC029216
GTCGTGGCGTCCGGCCGCTCCGGTCGGCCGGGCGCCACGATGGGGCGCGTGCCGGGGCGCATGACGGGACGCCGCCCCGGGTGTGACGTTCGCCGCTGTTCGGGGAGGGGGTGTGCACATTGGTTACCCGCAAGTAGCATGGGCCGGGTGAGCGGGCGCTCAGTGAAACAGGAGCGCCGCCGCGCAGCAGTGCACACCCGCACCTGGAGGAGAGCCAACGTGCCTCGTACCGTCAGGGACGTCGTCTTCGTCGACGGCGTCCGCACCCCGTTCGGCAAGGCGGGCCCGAAGGGCATCTACCACGAGACCCGCGCCGACGACCTCGTCGTGAAGGCGATCCGGGAGCTGCTGCGCCGCAACCCGGACCTGGACCCCAAGAAGATCGACGAGGTCGCCATCGCCGCGACCACGCAGATCGGCGACCAGGGCCTGACGCTGGGCCGTACGGCCGGCATCCTCGCGGGCCTCCCGCAGTCCGTCCCGGGCTACTCCATCGACCGCATGTGCGCCGGCGCGCTGACCGCCGTGACCGCCGTCGCGGGCGGTGTGGCCTTCGGTGCGTACGACGTCGCCCTCGCCGGCGGTGTCGAGCACATGGGCCGTCACCCCATGGGCGAGGGCGTGGACCCGAACCCGCGCTTCGTCTCCGAGAAGCTGGTCGACGAGTCCGCCCTGTTCATGGGCATGACCGCCGAGAACCTGCACGACCGGTACCCGACGATCACCAAGCTCCGCGCCGACGAGTACGCCGTGCGCTCGCAGGAGAAGGCCGCCAAGGCGTACGCCGACGGCAAGATCCAGCAGGACCTGGTCCCGATCTCGGTGCGCAACACCAACGAGGCCGTCGGTGAGACGGGCTGGGGCCTGGTCACCTCCGACGAGCCGATGCGCCCGGGCACCACGCTGGAGAACCTGGCGAACCTGAAGACCCCGTTCCGTACCCACGGCCGGGTCACCGCGGGCAACGCCGCCGGTCTCAACGACGGCGCCACCGCCGCGATCATCGCGTCCGAGGACTTCGCCCGCGAGAACAACCTCCCGGTCAAGATGCGCCTCGTCTCCTACGCCTTCGCGGGCGTGGAGCCGGAGGTCATGGGCTACGGCCCGATCCCGGCCACCGAGAAGGCCCTCGCCCAGGCCGGCCTGTCCATCGAGGACATCGGCCTGTTCGAGATCAACGAGGCCTTCGCCGTGCAGGTGCTGGCCTTCCTGGAGCACTACGGCATCGCCGACGACGACGCCCGCGTGAACCAGTACGGCGGCGCGATCGCCTTCGGTCACCCGCTGGCCTCCTCCGGCGTCCGCCTGATGACGCAGCTGGCCCGCCAGTTCGAGGAGCAGCCGCACGTCCGCTACGGCCTGACCACGATGTGCGTCGGCTTCGGCATGGGCGCCACGGTCATCTGGGAGAACCCGAACTTCGACGCCGAGGGAGACTCCAAGTGAGCACCACCGCTGAGCTCCTGAAGGGCGCGGCCGAGCTGTTCCCGGACGAGGTCGTCACGTCCGCGCACGTCCGCCACCTGGACCTGCCGTTCGGCGCCGGGCGCTTCGCGCTCATCACGCTGGACAACGGCTTCGACCACACCAAGCCGACCACCTTCGGCCCGCAGTCGCTGGCCAACCTGAACGCGGCGATCGACCAGGTCGAGCAGGAGGCCCTCGCGGGCTCCGTCGTCGGCGTGGGCATCACCGGCAAGCCGTTCATCTTCGCCGTCGGCGCCGACCTCAAGGGCGTCGAGCTGCTGAAGAAGCACGACGAGGCGCTCGCCATCGGCAAGGGCGGCCACGACGTCTTCAAGCGGCTGTCGGCCCTGGCCGTCCCCACCTTCGCGTACTACAACGGCGCGGCGATGGGCGGCGGTGTCGAGGTCGGTCTGCACTGCTCCTACCGCACCGTCTCGAAGGCCATCCCGGCCTTCTCCCTGCCCGAGGTCTTCCTCGGCCTGGTTCCGGGCTGGGGCGGCTGCGCCATCCTCCCGAACCTGATCGGTGCGGAGCGCGCGGTCTCGGTGATCATCGAGAACTCGCTCAACCAGAACCGTCAGCTCAAGGGCAAGCAGGTCTTCGAGCTCGGCATCGCCGACGCGATCTTCGAGGGTGCCGACTTCCTGGAGCAGTCCCTGATCTGGACCGCGAAGGTCCTGAAGGGCGAGACCGAGGTCGTACGCGCCGAGGTCGACCGCGGCGAGGCCTGGGACGCGGCCGTCGCCAAGGGCCGCTTCATCGCGGACTCCAAGGTGCACGGCGCCGCTCCGGCCGCCTACCGCGCGCTGGACATCATCGCCGCGGCCAAGGACGGCGACCTCCAGGCCGGCTTCGACGCCGAGGACCAGGCCCTCGCGGACCTGATCATGGGCGGCGAGCTGCGCTCGGGCATCTACGCCTTCAACCTGGTCCAGAAGCGCGGCAAGCGCCCGGCCGGTGCCCCGGACAAGTCCCTGGCCCGTCCGGTCACCAAGGTCGGCGTGGTCGGCGCGGGCCTGATGGCCTCGCAGCTGGCGCTGCTGTTCCTGCGCCGCCTGGAGGTGCCGGTGGTCCTCACCGACATCGACCAGGAGCGCGTGGACAAGGGTGTGGGCTACGTCCACGCCGAGATCCAGAAGCTGCTGGCCAAGGGCCGGATCAACCAGGACAAGGCCAACCGCCTGACCGCCCTGGTGACCGGTGTCCTGGACAAGGCCGAGGGCTTCGCGGACGCGGACTTCATCATCGAGGCCGTGTTCGAGGAGATGTCCGTCAAGCAGAAGGTGTTCGCGGAGGTCGAGGCGGTCGCCCCGGCGCACGCGATCCTCGCCACCAACACCTCCTCGCTGTCGGTGTCGGAGATGGCCTCCAAGCTCCAGCACCCGGAGCGCGTGGTCGGCTTCCACTTCTTCAACCCGGTCGCGATCCTCCCGCTGCTGGAGATCGTCCGTGGTGAGAAGACGGACGACGCCTCGCTGGCCACCGCCTTCGGTGTCGCGAAGAAGCTGAAGAAGACCGCCGTTCTGACGAAGGACGCCCCGGCGTTCGTCGTGAACCGCATCCTGACCCGCTTCATGGGCGAGATCCAGAACGTCATCGACGAGGGCACCCCGGTGGTCACCGCGGAGAAGGCCATCGAGCCGCTCGGCCTGCCGATGTCGCCGCTGGTGCTGCTGGAGCTCGTCGGTCCGGCCATCGGTCTGCACGTCTCCGAGACGCTGAACCGTTCCTTCCCGGAGCGCTTCACCGTGTCGCCGAACCTCAAGCGGGTCGTCGAGGCCGGCAAGCGCGGCTTCTACGTCTACGACTCCGGCAAGCCGGAGCTGGACCCCGAGGTCGCCGCGCTCCTGGTGCAGGGCGACTCCGTCCTGACGGAGGAGCAGGTCCGCGACCGCGTCCTGGACGCGGTGGCGCAGGAGATCGGCCTGATGCTGGAGGAGGGTGTCGTGGCCGAGGCCCAGGACATCGACCTCTGCCTCATCACCGGTGCGGGCTGGCCCTTCCACCTGGGCGGCATCACCCCGTACCTGGACCGTGAGGGCGTCTCGGAGCGGGTGAACGGCAAGAAGTTCCTCGCCCCGGGTGTCGCCAGCGTCCCGGCGTAACACGCGCAGCAGGAAGAAGGGCCCGTCCGCACCCGGTGCGGACGGGCCCTTCCGCGTTCACCTGCGGCCGAGCCGGCCGCTCTTGACCAGCCGCTGGGCGGCCGGGGAGGCGGGGTTGAGCTCCAGCGCCCGCCGGGCCGCCCGGCGGCGCAGCTCGTCTCCGGGCTTGCCGAGTTTCGCCGCGGTCTCCGCGATGCGCAGCCAGACCAGGGTGCGGCCGCTGTCCGCGGAGATCTCCATGGCCCGCTCGATGCGCCGCAGGGCCTGGTCGGTCTCCTTGCGGCGGATGTGGGCCTGGGCCATGCCGATGAGCAGGTCGAGGTTCTCGTGCTCGGTGAGCAGCCGGGCGCCGACCTCCAGGACGCCCTGGTCGTCCTTGGCCTCGACCAGCGAGGCGAACCCGCTCAGCGAGATGTCGGTCAGGGGCGCCTCGTCCGGCTCGGTGCGCTCCCCGGTGGCGCGCAGGGTCCAGCCCAGGCCGCGCCGCCACTTCCAGGTGCGCGGGCCGGGCAGTTCCAGGCGGGTGCGGGTGCGCTCGTTGAAGTGCATGGACAGCTCGGGGCGGCCCTCCCACTGGTCGACGGCCGCGGCGATGTACTCCTCGGCCACCGGGCGCAGGAAGGCGTACCGCTTGGACTGCATGCAGTAGCCGACGGCCTGGACGTAGGGGGTGACCTCGGTGCGGATGTGCTCGGCGTCCAGGATCCGGTCGGCCGGGGCGGCCGTCGGCACGTCGAGGTCGGGGATCAGGGCGTGGGTGAGGGTGGCGGGGATGCGGTTGCTGTTGGCGTAGGGCCGCATGCGCCGGATGACCTCCAGCGCGCCGATCTGGGCGACGGGGATCCCGTACAGGGTCCGGGCGGTGAACAGGCCGGTGGAGAAGCAGCCGATCACCGTGCGGGGGCGCAGGTACGCGAAGACGGTCTCGGCGAGGACCGGGACGTCCAGGACGACGAAGGGGACGCCCGCCTCCCGGGCGGCCGTGGCGAGGGCGTCGGAGAGGCTGGAGGGGGCGCTGGGGTGCGGTTTGAAGACGACGGAGGTGTGGCCGAGCCGTACCGCGTGCTCGAACATGCGCCGGTGCAGGTCCTCCTCTTCCTCCTCGGTGAGGATGCCGAGGGGGGAGAGGTACTGGCCGAGGAGGAGGGCGGTCTGCGGGCCGCTTTCGGCGAGGGCGCGCGGGATCGCCCGGTCGAGGATGGGGCGGCACTCCTCGGTGAGCTCCGCCAGCAGTTCGAGGACGGCGGCGGTGTGGACGGGCTGCGCGGGGATCCCGTACTCGGTGAGGAGCATGGGGAGCAGGGTGGGGATCAGGTCGAGGTAGAGGACCTGTTCGATGCGGCCGTGGATGGGGCGGGGCAGGTCGTTGCGGGTGGGGCCGTAGCTCATGACCCCGTCGGCGTACACGGCGAGGGTGGCGTCCGAGAAGATCTTGCAGAGGGTCTGGGCGGGTTTGACCTGGATGGACTCGACGACCAGTTCCAGGGGGCCGGGCCGGATGCCCATCTTCTCCCCCATGACGGTGCGCCAGAGGGGGGCGTCCTCGTCGCGGGGGCCCCACAGCGCCGGGTGGAAGGGGTAGATGAGGTCGTTCCAGTAGACGACGCGGTGGAAGCGCGCGAGGACGGCGGCGGCGCCGGGCATGTGGTGCAGCGGCGTGGCGACCTCGGGGATGTCGACGTTGTTGCAGACGAGCAGGATGCGCTCGCGGTCGTCCCGGCCGACCTGGCCGGCGTCGATGGCGGCGGCCACCGTCATGGCGCCGTAGAGGGTGGAGGCGGCGAATATCCGGGTCATCGGGCGGCGGCGCCCAGGTGCCGGGACATCAGTGCTCTGAGCTTGTTCACGCGTGCGGAGTCCATTCCTGCCAGGGTCCCCTCCAGGATGTCCGGGGGAAGTTCGAAGAGCATCTGCGCGCTGCGTTCCTGAAGGAGGCCCCGGGTGACTTCGTCGTACTGCTCGGCGCGGTCCAGGTGAATGACGATGAGCGCACACAGAGTTCGCATGGCCTTGAACGAGAGTTCATATCCGCGCGGATGACGGGCGAGTTCGCCGAAAACCAGCCGGAAGGCCGGAAGGAAGTCCAGCTGCCGTTCGTCCGGGATCTTGGTGAGTGAAGTGGACACATCACGGCGGTAGAAGACGCCGTGGAGGTCGACCACTCCGAAGGAGCGCATCCGCAGGTGCAGCTGGTAGAACCAGTGCCGGTCCTCGGCGGTCCGCAGGGTCTCCTCGAAGAACAGCGCGCCGGCCTCGCGCAGGCGTTCGCGGTCGTAGATGCCGGCCCAGACCGAGGGGTAGTCGATGAACGTGGAGGCGTCCACCGGCCCCATGTAGTCCAGGGGATCGAGCGGTAGGGCCCGCGGGGCGAGCGGGGGCATGACGATCTTGCGTTTTCTGCCGTAGACCCGGACATGGCCGGTCCGCAGGAAATCGACGCCCGACTGGCCCATCCATCCGACCAATTGCGCAAGATATCCGGGGGCGTACCAGTCGTCCCCGTCGAGGAAGGTGAAAAAGCGTCCGCGGGCCGCGGCGAGGCCTATGTTGCGGGTCGCCGATATTCCCATGTTCCGTTCGTTGCGGATGAGCACGGCACCGGGAATCCCGGGCACCGCCTCCCGCAGGATCTCTGATGTCCCGTCAATGGACGCGTCGTCCACCACGATGAACTCGAAGTCCGCGCGGGCATTCAGGGCCAGGGACTTCAGCGTCGTCCGACAGTAGTCGCGGACGTCACACATCGCGACGATTACCGAAAGGGTCACCATCGGCCGGCACCCACCTTCTCCCCATTCACCGACACTCCGCCATCATGTCAGAGCCTCCGGGAGATCCCGAACGCCGCTCGGCGGTGTGACGTACAGCTCCCCCCGGGGGTCGAGGCCTATTCGTGACACCTATGGCTCAGGCGAGGAGGTAAGGTCTAACGGGCCTCACGGCCAGCCCGCCCGAGCCCGCGCCCAGCTGCGGGCCCGCCGACAGCAGTTGGGCTTCGCCGACCGACCGGGAATCCACCAGTGCGCATCCACGTGCTCGCAGACTCCGACACCCGCTGGAAATGGGGTGCGGGGCTGGCGGTGGGCCTGGCACCGGGCAGCGAGGTCCACGCGCACATGCTGCGCGGCCGGAGCACGCCGACGGCGCGCCAGCTGGCGGAGGTCGGCATCACCCCCTCCTCGATCACGGAGGCCACGCTCGCCGAGTTCGCGGCGGCCCCCGCGCTCGACACGGCGGACCTGATCATCCTGGGCACGGTCGGCGGCGCCACGCACGCGGCCCTGCACGCCCTGGCCCGCCGCTTCGCCGGCGCCCCGCGGCGGCCGATCCTGATGACCGGTTACGTCGGCGTCGTCTACGAGAAGATGGCCGACGGGCTCCTCCTGCGCGCGGGCGTCGATATCGTCCTCGCCAACAGCCCGTTCGACCGGCGCCGTTTCACCGAGGTGTACGAACCCCTCGGAATTCCCGTCTCCAGCATCGTCCAGACGGCGCTCCCCTTTCTCGACCAGCGCCCCTACGATCCGAACCGGACATTCGCCGAACACCCTTATACGGTGTGCTTCGCCGTCCAGCCCTCGGTACCCGCCGACCGGAACGGCCGGCTTTACCTGCTGCGCCGCGCGATATCCCACGCCCGGCTGCGCCCGGGCCGCGACGTACTCGTGAAACTGCGCAGCAAGCCGGGTGAGGCGACCACCCACGTGGAGGCGTTCCACTATCAGGTCCTGGCGGACCAGCTGGACGAACCGCTGCCGCCCAATCTGCATTTCGTGTACGGCAACATGTCGAAGACCCTCGACCGCACCGATCTCCTGGTGACGGTCAGTTCCACGGCCGCCCTCGAATCGATGCACCGGGGAATGCCGACCGCCATCCTGAGCGATCTCGGCGTACGCGAGATCCACGGCAACCACTACTTCACCGGTTCCGGCTGCGTCACCGACTGGACCGCCATCGACGAGGGCGCGGCCCCGCTCGCGCACGAGGCGTGGACGGCCGACCAGGGAATCCGCTCCACCGATCCGTTCGGTGAACTCCGGGCCCGGATCGTCGAATTGCGCGGGCAACGGCTGCCGCCGATCTCCCCGTACTACACGGCCGGGAGCGCGCCCGAATACGTGGGTACGCTCCTGCGCCGCAGGGGCCTGGACCCGGACGGCTCCCCCGGAGCCGGCGCCGCCGCGGCGCGCTCGCGCGGCCCGATGAAGCGCACCTCGCGCCGCGTACTCAAGGTCGCCTACCAGTTCGGGGTCCAGCGCGTGGCCCCGAAGATCCAGCAGTGGGGCGGCATATGAGCAACCCCTTCGTCCCCCTCTTCCCCTTCTTCTTCCACCAGGCCAGGAGAGCCCTGTGAACGTCACCGCCGTCATACCCGCCCGGGGCGGCTCCAAGGGCATCCCCGGCAAGAACGTCGCCGAGGTCGGCGGGGTACCGCTGGTGGCCCGCGCCGTACGGGCCTGCCTCGGAGCCTCCCTCGTGACCCGGGTCGCCGTCTCCACCGACGACGAGGCGATCGCCCGCGCCGCCCGCGCGGCCGGCGCCGAGGTGGTGGACCGGCCGGCCGAGCTGGGCTCCGACCGGGCCTCCAGCGAGTCCGCGCTGCTGCACGCCCTGGACCGGCTGGAGGAACGTCACTCCGAAGCCGTGGACGTCCTGGTCTTCGTCCAGTGCACCAGCCCCTTCATCACCTCCGAGGAGGTGGACGACACCGTCGCGGCGATCGTCCGCGACGGCGCCGACTCCGCCTTCACCGCCGTCCCCTTCCACGGCTTCCTGTGGACCGCCGACCCCGCCGCCGGGCCCGGCCACACCGCCCGGGGCGTCAACCACGACAGCGCGGTCCGCCTGCGCCGTCAGGACCGTACGCCCGAATACCTGGAATCGGGCGCCGTCTACGCGATGCGCGCCGAGGGCTTCCGCCGCAGCGGCCACCGCTTCTTCGGCCGGACCCAGCTCGTCCCCACGGCCCCCGAGCGGGCCATCGAGCTCGACGAACCCGGCGACCTCGACCGGGCCAGGGCCCTGGCCCCCCTCCTGGACCCCCGCCAGACTTCGGCGACCCCGTCGCCGCGATCCCCGCAGTACCCCCGAAAGGAACTCTGAACAGTGGTGCACAGCAACCGGATCCGCCGTATCGGCAACAGGGAGGTCGGCACCGGCCGGCCCACCTACGTGATCGGCGAGATCGGGATCAACCACAACGGTGAGCTGGCCAACGCCCTCGCGCTCGTCGACGCGGCCGCCGACGCGGGCTGTGACGCGGTGAAGTTCCAGAAGCGGACCCCCGAGATATGCACCCCGCGCGACCAGTGGGACATCGAGCGGGACACCCCCTGGGGCCGGATGACGTACATCGACTACCGCCACCGCGTCGAGTTCGGCGAGGACGAGTACCGCGCCATCGACGAGCACTGCGCCAAGCGCGGCATCGACTGGTTCGCCTCCCCGTGGGACACCGAGGCCGTCGCCTTCCTGGAGAAGTTCGACGTCCCCGCGCACAAGGTGGCCTCCGCCTCCCTGACCGACGACGAACTGCTCCTGGCCCTGCGCGCCACGGGCAAGACGGTCATCCTGTCCACCGGCATGTCCACGCCCGGGCAGATCCGGCACGCGGTGGAGGTGCTCGGCAGCGAGAACATCGTCCTGCTGCACGCCACCTCCACCTACCCGGCCAAGGCCGAGGAGCTCAACCTGCGGGTGATCAACAGCCTGGAGGCGGCCTACCCCAACGTGCCCGTGGGCTACTCGGGCCACGAGACGGGCCTGCAGACCACCGTGGCCGCCGTCGCCATGGGCGCCTGCGCCGTCGAGCGGCACATCACCCTCGACCGCGCCATGTGGGGCTCCGACCAGGCCGCCTCCGTCGAACCCGGCGGCCTGGCCCGCCTCGTGCGCGACATCCGCACCATCGAGACCGCCCTCGGCGACGGCGTCAAGAAGGTCTACGACTCCGAGCTCGGCCCGATGAAGAAGCTCCGCCGCGTCCAGAACACCCTTCCCGCCGAGGGTGTGACGGCCTCGGCATGAGCGAAACCCTCGCCCTGGTGGAGAGCCCGGCTCAACTACTGAATGTCCTGGAGTGGGCCCACGCCCACCCGGGCGAGGCTGCGTCCCTCACCATCGCCGTGCTCCAGCCGGTGGACCCGCGCTCGCGCGCGCAGGTCCGCCGGCTGTGCCGGTTCGCCTCGCAGGCCAAGGTGGTCTGGCGGCGCTACGAGGTCCGCGCGGGCTACCTGGGACGGGCCGGCGAGCTGGTCCGCCTCGGCCGGGCGGTCGCGGCGGCCCGGCGGCTGGTGATCGGGGACCTGTTCTCCCGCACCATCCAGCTGCTGCTGCCGCGCTCCCGGGCCCGCGAGGTGGTCGTCGTCGACGACGGCACCGCCACCACCGAGCTGGTGGCGCTGCTGACGAGCGGGCAGCAGCTGACCCGCTGGCACCAGGGGGACGTGAAGTCCGCCAAGGGCGGCCCGGTGAACCGGTGGCTGGCCCGAGAGGAGCTGGAGCGGGCCGTCTTCTTCACCTGCATGCCGGTGTCCGCGCCGCCGGGAGCCGAGGTACGGCCCAACGAGTACGACTGGAGCCGGGCCACCTTCGGCCCGCCGCGGCCCCGGCCCGGGGCGGACCTGGCGGGCAGCTCCCTGGTGGAGACCGGGGTCATCGACGAGGACCGGTACATCGACGCCGTCGGCTGGATCGCCCGCACCCGGGCGGCCGGCCGCTACCTGGCGCACCGCCGGGAGAGCACGGCCAAGCTGGAGCGGATCGCAGGCCTGACCGGCATGGAGATCGTCCACCCCGAACTGCCGCTGGAGCTGACGGCGCTGACCGAGCCCATCGGGCTGTCCCTGCTGACCTTCGCGTCCACGATCGCCTACACCCTGCCGATCGTGCTGCGCGGTGCTCCGGTACGGGTGGAGCTGTGCGAGATCGACGACGCCTGGATCACCCCGGACACGGCGGCGCGCTCGGTGGACTTCCTGCGGCGCATCTCCAGCCTGGCGGTCGCCCGCCACGGGCTGTCCAGCATCCCCCCGCAGGGGCGGCGCCGGCCCGGCGACCGGTCAGAAGCGCTGCCAGCGGCCCAGTGAGAGGGAGGACGCGTCCTTCTGCCGGTTGACGAGCAGTTCGCCGCGGGCGCTGATCGAGGCGATGACGACCAGGCCATGGGCGTCGACGGCGAGGGCCGGGGACTCCAGGCACGGCTCGCCGATCTCCGTCCACCAGAGCCCGGCCGCCTCGTGCTCCGTCGGGTACGCGGCGAGGGCGGTGCGGCCGTCCGCGGCGCGGTGGGCCAGCACCGTGCAGTCGTACCCGTCGACCAGGGCGCGGACGGCGGCCACCGCCCCGTACGCCGGGCCGCCGCCCAGGGCCATCACCCCGGCGCCCTCGCGGTAGGCGAACACCCCGCTCCCGTCGGCCGCGTGCCAGAAGTGGGTGACACGGCCCGGGGCCGTCTCCAGGGCGCCCACCGATCCGTCGCGGGCGAGGTACGGGATGTCCTCGCCCTTGTGCAGGGGGCCGCCCGCTCCGCTCTGGGACCAGAGGGTGATCCCCTTCTCTCCGGGGGCGGCGAACCACACGCGGCCGTCGGCGGTGGAGGAGGCGCAGGCCCCCTCGAAGGTCATGCTGCCGCGCACGTCCTCCCACCCGGCCCATGCGCCCTTGTCGTCCTGGCGCTTCACGTGGAAGCCCCGGCCGTAGTTGCGGACGAAGACGTGCGGAGTGCCCCGGCTGTCCACCGCCAGGGCCGGCGGACCGCCGCGCTGCGCCATCTCGACGTTGCGGTAGAGGGTGCCGAGGGAGTCCCAGGGGCCCATCGGGCGGCCCGTCTGGTACTGGACGGCGTGGTGGTAGGTGAGGGTCTCGACGCCCTCGGGGCCCTCGGCGCGGATACGGCGCCGGCCCGCGAAGTGGGCGTACCCGTCCGGCCCTTGACCCACCGTCAGGTCGGTCAGTCCGTCGGCGGGGAGGAGGTCGGGGCCGCTCCAGCCGGGGCCGCCGGGGGCGCGTTCGGTCCAGCGGAGCAGGCCGCCCTCGGCGCGCGCGTACGCGGTGAGCCGTCCGTCCTTGCCCGCCAGCACCCAGCGTCCGCTCAGGGGACCCAGTGCCACGCGGTTCCGGTCAACGGCGGGTGCCTGACCGGGGTCCGCAGAGCGTCGGGGGGATTTGTTCGGACTGCGTCCGGATCGCGTCGCCATGGGTCCCGAGCAACCCTTCCCCTTCACCGTTCGAACAGAATCAGGATACCCCGGGGGTCATCTGGCGGGCTCCTGCGTCTATGTTGGAGCCCGCGCGCGCCCCCGCCGTGCGCCCCCGCCACCCGTTCGGAAGGACCGGTTCCCGGGCATGACTTCAGACGCCACCGCCACGACCACCCCGACACCGGCGACGCCCGAGCCGACGCCGGCCCGTTCGCGCGCGAGCCGGATCCGGCGGGGGCTGGCCTGGACGGCGGCCGCCCTGGTCCTCGGCTCGGCCGGGGCCGGCTGGTGGGTCTACAGCCACCTTGAGGGGAACATCGACAGCGTCGACCTGGACCGGGCGATCGGTACGGACAACCGCCCGCCGAAGGTGGTCGAGAAGGCGCAGAACATCCTGGTGCTCGGCTCCGACTCGCGGGCCGGGGCAAACGGAGAGCTCGACCACGGCAACGTCAGCGGGGCCCGCTCCGACACCGCGATGCTGGTGCACATACCCGAGGGCCGGTCCCGGGCCACCGCGGTGAGCATCCCCCGCGACACCCTGGTCACCCGGCCCGAGTGCAAGGACGGGGACGGCAGGACCGTCCCCGAGGCGAGCCGGGTCATGTTCAACTCCGTGTACTCGGTGGCCGGGCCGGCCTGTGTGGTCAAGACCGTCGAGCAGCTGTCCGGGATCCGCGTGGACCACTTCGTGGAGGTGGACTTCGCCGGCTTCAAGGGCCTGGTGGACGCCCTCGGCGGGGTCACCGTCACCCTCGACCAGCCGATGACGGGCGCCAAGGGCGGCCTCAGGCTCGACGCGGGCACGCACCGGCTGAACGGCACGGACGCGCTGAAGTTCGTACGGACCCGCTACGGCTACGGGGACGGCAGCGACCTCGGACGCATAGGCCTCCAGCAGCAGTTCATGCTCGCGATGCTCTCCGAGATCAAGAAGCAGGACGCCCTCGGCAACCCGGCCCGGCTCTACAAGCTCGCCGACGCCGGCACCAAGTCCCTGACCACCGACTCCGATCTGGCCTCGCTCACCGCACTGGCGGACTTCGCGCAGAGCATGAAGGGCGTGGACCCGTCCACGATGGAGACCATCATGCTGCCGGTGGCCTACGACAAGGTGGACCCGAACCGGGTCGTGATCGCACAGGAACAGGCCTCGCAGCTCTGGGAGGCCCTGCGCACCGACCAGAAGGTGCCCGCCTCGGCGAAGGACTCCCCCGCCAAGGGCGGTGCGGGCGCCAGGTCCAAGTCCCCGGCGCCCGCACCGTCCCCGTCGGCCTCCTAGTACTCCGCGTCCTGGCCGGCCTGGGCCAGGCGGCTCTTGCGGCGGCCGTACGCGAAGTAGACGACGAAGCCGATCACCATCCAGATCCCGAAGCGGACCCAGGTCTCGGCCGGCAGGTTGAGCATCAGCCAGAGGGAGGCCGCCATCGACAGGATGGGGATCACCGGCACCCACGGGGTGCGGAAGGACCGGTGCAGGTCGGGGCGGGTCTTGCGCAGGATGATCACGCCGAGGGCCACGATGACGAAGGCGAACAGGGTGCCGATGTTCACCAGTTCCGCGAGCTTCTCCAGCGGGGTGAACCCCGCGATGACGGCGATGATGACGCCGAGGAGCACGGTGGCCCGGTAGGGGGTGCGGAACTTCGGGTGGGTGACGGAGAAGACGCGCGGCAGCAGTCCGTCACGGCTCATCGCGAAGAACACGCGGGTCTGGCCCAGCAGCAGGATCATGGACACCGTGATGAGGCCGACGGCGGCACCGAGGCTGATGGCGCCGGAGAAGAACGGCTGGTCAACCGCCCGGAAGGCCTCGGCCAGCGGGGCGGACGGCGACATCTCCTTGTAGTACTGCATGCCGGTGACGATGACCGTGACCGCGACGTACAGCAGGGTGCAGATGAGCAGCGAGCCCAGGATGCCGCGCGGCATGTCCCGTTGGGGGTTCTTGGTCTCCTCGGCCGCGGTGGCCACCACGTCGAAGCCGATGAAGGCGAAGAAGACGAGGGAGGCCGCGGTGAAGATGCCCATGACGCCGAAGTTGGTGGGCGTGTAGCCGAACATCAGCTGCACCAGTGGTGCCGTCGTCCAGCCGCCGCCTCCGGTCTGTGGCTCGGCCGGCGGGATGAACGGCGAGTAGTTGTCGGCCTTGATGAAGAACGCGCCCGCGATGATGACCAGGAGCACCACGGTCACCTTGATGGCGACGACGATCGCCGTGATCCGGGCCGACAGCTTGGTCCCGACGACGAGGATCGCGGTCAGTACCAGGACCAGCAGGAACGCCAGGAGGTCGAAGCTGCCGCCCTCGTCACGCCCGGTCAGGGCGACGGGCATGTCCCAGCCGAGGTTGGTGTGCATGAGGTGGCGTACGTACCCGGACCAGCCGACGGCCACGACGGCGGTGCCGAGGGCGAATTCGAGGACCAGGTCCCAGCCGATGATCCAGGCGGGCAGCTCCCCGATGGAGGCGTACGCGAAGGTGTACGCCGAACCGGCCACCGGCACGGTGGAGGCGAACTCTGCGTAGCAGAGGGCCGCGAGGGCACAGACGACGCCCGATACCACGAAGGAGAGGGCGGTGGCGGGCCCGGCGTTGTTGCGGGCGGCGATGCCCGTCAGGACGAAGATGCCGGTACCGATGATGACGCCGACACCGAAGACGGTCAGGTCCCAGGCGGAGAGCGATTTGCGGAGCGCGTGCTCCGGCTCCTCCGTGTCACGGATGGACTGTTCCACCGTCTTGGTACGGAACGGGCTGTTGAGATCCGAGCTCACCGACGCACCTCCCAAGAAGTACGCGAACGGGCCGGGAGGCCCACCCTTCAAGGGTGATCTCCCGGCCCGTGAGGTGCAACCGCGCGATCCGGACGGTGCCGGTCAGTCGACGGTGGCGGCCGGCTCGTCCTCGAAACGGCCGTCCAGCTTGGCGACCAGTCCGGTGACCTGCCGGGCGATGTCCGGGGCGGTCAGGCCGATCTCGGCCATGATCTCCTTGCGCAGCGCGTGGTCGAGGAAGCGCTGCGGAATGCCGAAGTCGCGCAGCGGTACGTCCACGCCCGCGTCCCGCAGGGCCTGCGAGACGGCGGCGCCGACACCGCCGGTGCGGCCGTTGTCCTCGACGGTGACGACGACCCGGTGGCGGTCGGCGAGCGGGGCCATGGCCTCGTCCACCGGCTTGACCCAGCGGGGGTCGACGACGGTCGAGGAGATGCCCTGCTTGTCGAGCAGGCCGGCGATCTCCAGGCACATCGGGGCGAGCGCGCCGACCGAGACGATCAGTACGTCCGGACGGGTGACTTCGGGGGCCGGCAGGCGCAGCACGTCCATGCCGCCGACCTTGCCGACGGCCGGGACGGCGGGGCCGACGACGCCCTTGGAGTAGCGCACGACGGTCGGGGCGTCCTTGACCTCGACGGCCTCGCGGAGCTGGGCGCGCAGCTGCTCGGCGTCGCGCGGGGCCGCCAGGCGCAGTCCGGGGACGACCTGGAGGATGGACATGTCCCACATGCCGTTGTGGGAGGCGCCGTCGTCGCCGGTGACGCCGGCGCGGTCCAGGACGAAGGTGACCCCGCACTTGTGCAGGGCGACGTCCATGAGGACCTGGTCGAAGGCGCGGTTGAGGAAGGTGGCGTAGACCGCGAAGACCGGGTGGACGCCGCCGGTGGCGAGGCCGGCGGCCGAGGTGGCCGCGTGCTGCTCGGCGATGCCGACGTCGTAGATGCGGTCCGGGAAGACGTCCGCGAACTTCTTCAGGCCGACCGGGTGGAGCATGGCCGCGGTGATGGCGACGATGTCCTCGCGCTCGTGGCCGAGCTTGACCATCTCGTCGGCGAAGACGGAGGTCCAGCTGGCGGCGGCGGTCTTGACCGGCAGGCCGGTGTCCGGGTGGATCGGGCCGATGCCGTGGAAGCGGTCGGCCTCGTCCTGCTCGGCGTGCGTGTAGCCGCGGCCCTTCTGGGTGAGGCAGTGCACGATGACCGGGCCGCTGAAGCGCTTGGCGCGCTGGAGGGCGGACTCCAGGGCCTCGATGTCGTGGCCGTCGATGGGGCCGATGTACTTCAGGCCGAGGTCCTCGAACATGCCCTGCGGGGCGATGAAGTCCTTGAGGCCCTTCTTGGCGCCGTGCAGGGTCTCGAAGAGCGGCTTCCCGACGACGGGGGTGCGCTCCAGGATCTCCTTGCCGCGGGCCAGGAAGCGCTCGTAGCCGTCCGTGGTGCGCAGGGTGGCGAGGTGGTTCGCGAGGCCGCCGATGGTGGGGCCGTAGGAGCGCTCGTTGTCGTTGACGACGATGACCAGCGGGCGGTCCTTGGCGGCGGCGATGTTGTTCAGCGCCTCCCAGGCCATGCCGCCGGTGAGGGCGCCGTCGCCGATGACGGCGGCGACGTGGTGGTCCTCGCGGCCGAGCACCTCGTTGGCCTTGGCGAGGCCGTCGGCCCAGCCGAGGACCGTCGAGGCGTGCGAGTTCTCGATCACGTCGTGGTCGGACTCGGCGCGCGAGGGGTAGCCGGACAGGCCGCCCTTGGAGCGCAGGCCGGCGAAGTCCTGGCGGCCCGTGAGCAGCTTGTGGACGTAGGCCTGGTGACCGGTGTCGAAGAGGACCTTGTCCTTCGGCGACTCGAAGACCCGGTGCAGGGCGATCGTCAGTTCGACCACGCCGAGGTTGGGGCCGAGGTGCCCGCCGGTCTTGGAGACGGCATCGACCAGGAAGGACCTGATCTCGGCGGCGAGCTGGATCAGCTCCTCCTGGCTGAGCCGGTCCAGATCGCGCGGTCCCTTGATGCGGGTCAGCAGCACCCGTGCCTCCTTGCAGTTGCTGGCTGGTCTGTCGAGTCTAATGTTCCGCTCGCGGGCGGAATCATCGGGCGGTACCGGGAGTGGCACGCCCTTTGTCATACCTGTACACCTGGCGGCGCAATCACACCTCCCAAACGGACGTATGACCGCACATCCGTACGTACGCTTGTACGCACAGGTGCCCGGTGCCACACGGAGTGGCACCGGGCACTGTGACGGGTGTTACCGCCTGGGCGAGGCCCCGGGCGCGCGGTCAGGCGCGTCCGGCGGTCTTCTGGGTCTTGCGGGTGACCGAGTCGATGACCACGGTGGCGAGCAGTACCGCACCGGTGATCATGTACTGGATCGGAGTCGCGATCCCCTCCAGGGCCAGACCGTACTGGATGGAGGTGATGACCATGACGCCGAGGAGGGCGTTCCAGGTGCGGCCGCGGCCGCCGAAGAGGCTGGTGCCGCCGATGACGGCCGCCGCGATGACGTTCATCAGCAGGTCGCCGGCGCCGGCGCTCTGGTTGGCCGCCGCGATCTTGGAGGCCCAGAAGAGCCCGCCGATGGCGGCGAAGGTGCCGGCGATGGCGAAGACGGCGATGCGGATGCCGTTGACGTTGATGCCGGCGCGACGGGAGGCCTCGACGCTGCCGCCGAGGGCGAAGACGTTGCGGCCGAAGGTGGTGCGGCGCAGGACGAAGTCCGTGCCGACCAGGGCAAGGACGAAGAGCACCAGCGCGAGCGGCAGGCCCTTGTACTGGTTGAACACGACGGCGGGACCGAAGGTGAACACGGCCAGCAGGCCGGTGCGCAGCAGGATCTCGCTCAGCGGCCGCGAGGGGACCTGGGCGGCCTCCCGGCGGCGGTTGTCGAGGTAGGTGGCGAGGAAGTACGCCACCGTGGCGAGGGCCGCGAGGCCGTAGCCGGCGGCCACGTCCGAGAAGTAGTACGTGGTGAGGCTGCCGACCACGCCGTCGGGGTCGAGGTTGATGGTGCCGTTGCTGCCGAGGATCTGCAGCATGGCGCCGGACCAGAACAGCAGGCCGGAGAGGGTGACCGCGAAGGCCGGGGCGCCGATCTTGGCGAAGAAGAAGCCGTGCAGGGCGCCGATCAGGGCGCCGCCGACGACGGAGGCGAGGATCGCGAGCCACTCGTTGACGCCGTGGGTGACGGCGAGGACGGCGACGATCGCGCCCGAGACGCCGCTGACCGAGCCGACCGAGAGGTCGATCTCGCCGAGCAGCAGCACGAAGATGATGCCGACGGCCATCATGCCGGTGGCGACCATCGTGATGGCGATGTTGGAGAGGTTCTCCGGGGAGAGGAAGTTCGAGTTCAGGCCCTGGAAGATGCCCCAGATGATGATCAGGCCGAGGACGACCGGGATCGAGCCCAGGTCGCCGGCCTTCATCTTGCGGCCGAACTCGCTCAGGTACCCGGTCAGGCCCTGCTCGCGCACGAGCAGGCGCGGGTCCACCACGGGGATGGCGTCCGCCGGGGCGGCGGGGTTGGCCAGCTTGGCCACGTCCTCCGCCGCGGTGTGGTGTTCGGTGCTCACTTGCGGGCCTCCCCGGTGCGGGCCGCCCGGCGGGTCACGGCGTTGTCCGTGGCCCCGGTGATGGCGGAGATGATCTCTTCCTGCGAGGTGTCGGCGACGTTGAAGACGCCGTTGTTGCGGCCCAGCCGCAGTACGGCCACCTTGTCGGCGACGGCCTTCACGTCGGCCATGTTGTGGCTGATGAGGATGACGGCGTGGCCGCGCTCGCGCAGCCGCTCGACCAGGTCGAGGACCTGGGCGGTCTGCTCGACGCCGAGGGCGGCGGTGGGCTCGTCGAGGATGACGAGCTGGGGCTCGCCGAGCATCGAGCGGGCGATCGCCACCGTCTGGCGCTGGCCTCCGGAGAGGGAGGCGATGGGGATCCGGACGCTGGGGATCCGGATGGACAGGGTGGTCAGGAGCTCGCGGGCGCGGCGCTCCATCTCCACCTCGTCGAGCACGCCGTAGCGCTTGAGCTCGCGGCCCAGGAAGAGGTTGCCGACGACGTCGATGTTGTCGCACAGCGCGAGGTCCTGGTAGACGGTCGCGATGCCGAGGTTCTGGGCGTCGTGGGGCTTGCCGATGGAGACCGGACGGCCCTCCCACTCGATGACTCCGTCATCGATGGGGTGCACGCCGGCGATCGTCTTGACCAGCGTGGACTTGCCGGCGCCGTTGTCGCCGACCAGGGCGACGACCTCACCGGAGTGGATCTCGAGTTCTACGTCGGTCAGGGCCTGGACGGCGCCGAACCGCTTCGAGACCCCTCGCAACGCCAGCACGGGCGCAGCGGACACATGAACCATCTCCTTCGCCGCCTGACCGGCGGGGATGTCGTGCAAAAGAGCAGGAGCGGGGCGGATGGGGATACGACAAACGAGTGAAACGTTTCTGCCCGGCGCCCCGCGGGTGGCGGGGGCAAGGGGGCGGGGCGCCGGGCAGGGCAGGGGGGCCGCCTCTCCGGGGAGGGCGACGGGGGGCCTACTTGAGGCCGAGGGAGGCGCAGGCGGCCGCGTACTTCTCGGTGCAGATCTCGTCGACCGTGTAGACGCCGTCCTTGACGACGGTGTCCTTGATGTTGCCCTTGGTCAGCGAGACGACCGGGACCAGCACGGCGGGCACGCCCTTGGTGGTCGCGCTGTCGACCTTGTTGTTGATGATGTCGTCGGCCTTCTTGCCCTGGGCGAGGGCGACGGCCATCTCGGCGGCGGCCGCGGCCTCGGGGGCGTACGGCTTGTAGACGCTCATGAACTGCTCGCCCGCCACGATCCGCTGGACACCCGCGAGTTCGGCGTCCTGGCCGGTGACCGGGGGCAGGGGGTTCAGACCGGCCGCCTTGAGGGCGGTGATGATGCCGCCGGCCATGCCGTCGTTGGCCGAGTAGACGCCGATCACCTTGTCCTTGCCGAGCGCGGAGAGGGCGCCCGCCATGTTGGTGTTGGCGTTCTCCGGCTTCCACTCCTTGGTGTCGTACTCCTTGCCGATGTTCACCTTGCCGTCGAGGACGGAGTGCGCGCCCTTCTTGAACATCGCGGCGTTCGGGTCGGTGACGGAGCCGTTCATCATGACGATCTGGCCGTCCTTGGCCTTGTCGCCCAGGGCCTCCAGCAGGGCCTTGCCCTGCACCTTGCCGACCTCTTCGTTGTCGAAGGAGGTGTAGCCGTCGATCGGGCCCTCCGCCAGGCGGTCGTAGGCGACGACCGGGATGCCGGCGTCCTTGGCCTTCTTGACCGAGCCCGCGATGGCCTTGAAGTCCACGGCGTCGATGATGAGGACGTTCACCTTGTTGGTGATCATGGTGTCGACCTGGGAGTTCTGCGTGGTCGCGTCCTGCTTGGCGTTGGCGTAGACCACTTCGCCCTTGCCGTTGGTGAGATCGGAGATCTTCTTCTCGATCAGCGGCTTGTCGAACTTCTCGTAGCGCGCGGTCTGGTTCTCCGGCAGGAGCAGACCGACCTTGATCGCGTCACCGGCGGCGGCACCGGAGGGCTTCTTCTCGCCGCCCCCCGCTTCCTTGGCACTGCCGCAAGCGGCCAGCGAGACGGCCATGGCGCCGGCGGCTACGGCAACGGCGGCTCTACGCATACGCGTGTTCATGAAGTGAACCTCCCTGACGAGGCCGCAACACTGCGGCCGAGGTGGTGTGAGTCAACCCCGGCCGCGAGTTTGTCGTCAAGGAGTGAATCCTTAACGAGATGACAACGGAGTCATCCGTTATCTAAATGAAGACAGGGCGGCGGGGGCCCGCACTCCCATCCCATTTTCCGTCAAAACCGTCGAATCGCCCATTTCGCTGAGTACGAGAGCGAGTGCGCCGAGTACTTCCGCGCGGCTGCCCAGGGAGCCCGTCAGCACCGACAGCTGCCGGGCCGCGCTGGGGATCGCGTACCGCCCAACGGATTCACGGATCGGCGCCAGGACCAGCTCGCCGGCCTCCGCCAGCGAGCCGCCGAGCACGATCCGGCTCGGGTTCAGGAGGTTGCAGAGGCTGGCCACGCCGCTGCCGACGTGCCGGCCCACGTCGGTGATGACCCGGCGGCAGCCGGGGTCGCCCTCTCGGGCCAGCTCGACCACCTTCTCCATCGTCAGCTCCGGCCCGTGGCTGCCCTGGAGCAGCGGCAGTACGTAGCGGGCGGCGGCGAAGGTCTCCAGGCAGCCGCGGTTGCCGCAGCGGCAGACCGGGCCGGACTCGTCCAGGGTGATGTGCCCGATCTCGCCGGCGGTGCCCCCGGGCCCCCGGTAGATCCGGCCGTTGATCACCAGGCCGGCGCCCACACCGCTCGCCACCTTGATGTACGCCAGGTCCCTGACCCCGCGCCCGCTCCCCCACACCAGCTCGCCGAGCGCGCCGAGGTTCGCGTCGTTGTCCACGTAGACGGGTACGCCGAGCCGCTGCGAGAGCTCCTGGCGCGGGTTGATCCCCGCCCAGCCCGGCAGGATCGCGGTGGAGCCCAGGGTGCCGGACTCCACGTCGATGGGGCCCGGGACGCCGAGCCCGACGCCGATGACCTTGTCGCGGGCCACGCCGACCTGCTCGACCAGCCGTCCGACCAGCGCCTCCGCCCGGTCGAAGCCGTCCACCCAGGAGGCGTCCACGTCCAGCGGCTCGGACTCCTCGGCCAGCACCTGGTGCGCCAGGTTGCCGACGGCCACCCGCAGGTGGGTGTGGCCGAAGTCCACGCCGATCACGATGCCCGCGTCCCCGCTGAGCGAGACGCTGCGCGCCCGCCGGCCGCCCGCCGAGGTGTCGGTGACCTCGACGGTCCCGCCCTCCTTGAGCTCACGGACGATGTTGGAGACCGTGGCCGCCGACAGTCCGGTGGTACGGGCGATCTCCGCCTGGGTCAGCGAACCCGCGAGGCGCACCGCCCGCACGACCCGTTCGAGATTCGCGCGATGCAGTGAGGACTGCGATCCGGGAGTCTGCACGACTCATCCACTCCTGCCCATAAGCGACGGCCATCCGTCGCCCCCCGGCCGGTCCTCGCGGCGGTACGCTCCGAGGCCCCGGCTTCTCTCCAACTTGTGAACCTTAAGTCGAGCCTTTGGCCCCTCTGACGTCAAGGGCCGGAGACATGACGAAACGGACACCGCTGGCCAAAAGGATGAACACCGCCCTCCGAGATCGTGTTACGGTCGCTGAGGCGCCGGTCCTCTGCGGCCTTTCCGGCCGGACCTGGCGCCGCGTACTGACGGCGCGACGCGAGGAGGTGTTCGGGATGAGTCCCGACCGAAGTCTTCGCCGCGCTCTCGTCGGCTGACCGTTCCGTTCAGGAACGCTCCTTTTTCCTTCTTTTCCCTCTTTCGCATGCCCCGGCTCTCCTGTCAGGCATACGTCATCCATGTCCACGGCGCACCCCGTGGCGGCTTCCGCCACCCCGCGCCGCACCATGACCACTCCACGTGACCGCGCGGCCGCGCGCTGCCCGGACGCGGTGGAGGGAGGTATTCGTCATGACCATGCTCACCCCTCGTACCCCGACGAAGCTCGCGCCGCCGGGCCGGGGCCGCCGCGAGCGCAAGGCCGCCGAGCTGGAGGCCGCCACCCGCCTCGTCGGCGAGCGCCTCGCCGCGATCAGCGCCCGCCCGGCCGTCCGGGTGCTCCAGGAGACCGGCACCCCGCCGGGCGGCCTCACCCACGGCGAGGCCGTGCGCCGCCTGGGACTGCACGGCGCCAACGTCGTCGCCCGGGAGCGCACCCCGCACTGGGCGGTGCAGCTCGCGAAGGCCTTCTGCAACCCCTTCATCGGCGTCCTGGTCTTCCTGGCCGCCGTCATGTTCTGGCAGGACCCGAGGGACCCCGGCGTCCTCATCCTCTCCGTGATGGTGGCGGTCAGCGGACTGCTCCGCTTCTGGCAGGAGTACCGCTCCGGCCGCGCCGCCGACGCCCTGAAGAAGCTGGTGACCACGACCTGCGCGGTGCAGCGGCGGGCCGGCGGCGGTTCGGTGCCGACCACGCTCGAAGTGCCCATGGACCAGGTGGTCCCGGGCGACCTGGTCAGGCTGGCCGCCGGTGACCTGATCCCGGCCGACCTGCGGCTGCTCACCTCCAAGGACCTGATGGTCAGCCAGGCGGCCCTGTCCGGCGAGTCGTTGCCGGTGGCCAAGGCCGACACGCGACCGGAAGACCTCGGCCGGCACGCGACCACCGACCCGGTGGAGGCCGACAACCTCTGCCTCATGGGCACCTCGGTCACCTCCGGCACCGCCACCGGCGTGGTCGTCGCGACCGGATCCGACACCTGGTTCGGCTCCATGGCCGGCACCCTCACGGGCGAGCGCCCGCAGACCAACTTCGACAGCGGCGTGCGCAAGGTCAGCTTCCTGCTGATCCGCTTCATGCTGGTCATGGTCCCGGTGGTCTTCATGATCAACGGCCTGACCAAGGGCGACTGGAACGAAGCCTTCCTGTTCGGTGTGGCGGTCGCGGTGGGCCTGACGCCCGAGATGCTGCCGATGGTCGTCTCCGCCAACCTGGCGCGCGGCGCGGTGGCCATGTCCCGGCGCAAGGTCGTCGTCAAGCGGCTGAACGCCATCCAGAACCTGGGCGCCATGGACGTGCTCTGCACGGACAAGACCGGCACCCTGACCGAGGACCGGATCGTCCTCGACCACTACCTGGACGTGCACGGCGACGAGGACGACGAGGTCCTGGAGTACGGCTACCTCAACGCGCACTTCCAGACCGGCCTGCGCAACCTGCTGGACCAGGCGGTCGTCGACCGTGTGAACGAGGCCGAGGAGGTTGTCGTCGACGCACGGTTCACGATGGTCGACGAGATCCCCTTCGACTTCGCCCGACGGCGGATGTCCGTGGTCCTGAACCGCAACTCGATGGTGGGCGGCCCCGGCCGCTCCGAGCACGTCATGATCACCAAGGGTGCGGTCGAGGAGGTGCTGGCGCTCTGCACCCACCTGAGGGACCGCGGCGAGGCCGTCGAGCTCACCGAGGAGCTGCGCCGGCACGTCACCGAGATCGCCGAGGGCCACAACCGCGAGGGGCTGCGGGTCCTGGCCGTGGCCACCCGCGCCATCGCCGCCCCGCGCGACACCTACACCGTCGCGGACGAGGACCGGCTGACGCTGGTCGGCTTCCTCGCCTTCCTCGACCCGCCGAAGGCCTCCGCCGCGGCGGCCCTGCGGGGCCTGGCCGGCAAGGGCATCGCGGTGAAGGTGGTCACCGGCGACAACGAGCTCGTCGCGGCCCGGGTCTGCGCCGACGTCGGCATCGAGGTCGGCCATGTGGTCCCGGGCTCCGAGGTGGACGCCCTCGACGACACCGGGCTGCGCGCGCTGGCCGCCCGTACGACGGTCTTCGCCAAGGTCAACCCGGTCCAGAAGGCCCGGATCGTCCGGGCCCTGCAGGCGGACGGCCACACGGTCGGCTTCCTCGGGGACGGGATCAACGACGCGGCCGCGCTGCGGGACGCGGACGTCGGCATCTCCGTCGACACCGCCGTCGACATCGCCAAGGAGTCGGCGGACATCATCCTGCTGGAGAAGGACCTGACCGTCCTGGAGCAGGGCGTGGTCCAGGGCCGCACCACCTTCGGCAACACGATCAAGTACATCAAGATGACGGCCTCGTCGAACTTCGGCAACGTCTTCTCGGTCCTGGTGGCGAGCGCCTTCATCCCCTTCCAGCCGATGCTCGCGATCATGCTCCTGGTGCAGAACCTGGTCTACGACATCGCCCAACTCGCCACGCCCTGGGACCGGATGGACGAGGAGTACCTGCGCAAGCCGCGCAACTGGGACGCCAAGGGCATCTTCCGCTTCATGGTGACCATCGGCCCCATCAGCTCGATCTTCGACATCGTCATGTTCGTGGTCATGTGGAACGTGTTCGCCGCCAACACCGTGGGCGAGGCCTCGCTGTTCCAGTCCGGCTGGTTCGTCGAGGGCCTGCTCTCGCAGACCCTGGTCGTCCACATGATCCGTACCCGCAGGATCCCCTTCATCCAGTCCCGCGCCTCCTGGCCGGTGATGGTGATGACGGTCCTCGCGGTGGCGACCGGGCTCTGGCTGCCCTTCTCGCCGCTGGCCCCCGCTCTGGGCTTCACCGCCCTGCCGGCGGGCTACTTCCCCTGGCTGATCGGCGTGCTCCTCGCGTACTGCACGCTGACCCAGCTGGTGAAGACCTGGTACATCCGCCGGTTCGGCACCTGGCTGTAGGGCGTGCCGCGGGACAAACGGCCGTCGTCTTCCCTAACGTCGCCCGCGACCCATCGCCCGGTCCGAGCCGGGCTCGGCAAGCGAGGTGGCCGCCCGATGACCCTCATGTCCCCCGCAGACGGCTCCTCTCCCGGGCCTCCGCCTCCCCAGGAAGCGGAGGCCCGCTCCGGGTCGGCGCCGCCCGACGGGGCAGAACGGTCCCGCGCCCTGTGGGTCTGGCCGGCACTGGCCACGGTGGCGTTCTCCCTCATCGGGGTCAACGGCACCCAGCTGGGCACCGACGAGCTGGTCACCTGGGACGTGAGCAGGCGCGGTGCGCGGCAGATCCTCGACCTGGTGCACCACGTGGACGCCGTCCACGGCACGTACTACCTCCTCATGCACGGCTGGACGGCCGTGTTCGGGGACTCGCACACGGCGCTGCGCATGCCCACGGTGCTGGCCGCGGGCGCGACGGCCGCCCTCGTCACCCTGATCGGACGCCGGCTCTTCGGGCGGCGGGCCGCGCTGTGCGCCGGGCTGCTCTTCGCCCTGATCCCCGCGACGAGCCGGTTCGCCCAGGAGGCGCGCAGCTACGCCCTGGTGATGATGCTCGCGACCCTGGCGACGCTCCTGCTGCTCCGCGCGCTGGACACGCCCCGCCGGCGCAGGCCGTGGGCGGCGTACGGGCTGTGCCTGGCGATCCTCGGGCTGGTGCATCTGATCGCGCTCACGGTCGTACTGGGGCACGCCGTCGCGGTGGTCCTGCGCACCCGCCACGAGCGCCGTGGCCTGGGGCACTTCGTCCTCGCGGTGCTCGCCGCGGGCGCCTGCGTCCTGCCGGTGGTCGTGTTCGGCCGGTCGCAGGCGTCCCGTCAGCTGTTCTGGCTGCCGGAGCCGGGCGCGTGGGGGCTGGTGGAGATCTGGCCCCAGCTGTTCGCCTCGGGCCTGTGCACGGGCGTGGTCGTGGCGCTGGCGGCCCTGGCCTGGCGCGAACGCGGCGGGCACCTCCCCGTCCTGCTCTGTGGCGCCGTCGCCGTACTGCCCCCGCTGGTGCTGTGGCTGGCCTCGCACGGCGAGGTCTCCTACTTCCGCTACCAGTACGCCCTGTTCACCGTGCCCGCCTGGGCGGTGCTGGCGGGGGCCGGGCTCGCGGCGGCCACGCGGTCCCGGTCGGCGCCGGCGGTGGTGCTGAGCGTGGTCGCGCTGCTGGTGCTGCCCGATCAGCGCAGCGTCCGGCGGCCGTTCGAGCACGACGTACCGCACGCCGCGGACTACGCGGGCGCGGCGCGGACCATCGAGAAGTACTACCGCTCCGGGGACGCGGTGGTATACGTGCGCGGCGCCCCGTGGATGCTGGACCAGGGGGTCCGCTACTACCTCCGGCCCGACGTGCACCCGCGCGAGGTGTTCCTGGCCGCGACGGCTGCGCAGAACGACGACCTGTTCCCGGTCTACTGCCCGCGGCCGGCCCGGTGCCTCGCGGGGGAGAGCCGGATCTGGGTGGTGGTGCCAGGCAACAACCTCGACGTCCTGAGCGCGGTGCCCCCTCCGCAGGCCCAGGCCCTGCGGGCGGCGAAGTACACCGTCTACGGCACGGAATCCCTCAGCGGTCTGACCGTGGGGCTCCTGGTGCGCCGGCCGTGAGCGGCGGGCCCGGGCACGGAGCGGCCCCCTTCCCCGGGCGGGGAAGGGGGCCGCGGCGTCGCCCTACTTGAGGGTGGCCGAGGTCAGCCCGGCCTGGATCTGCCGTTGGAAGGACAGGTAGACGACCAGCATCGGGATCATCGCGATGGTCACGCCGGCGAAGAGCACCGGCAGGTCCGTCTCGTAGCCCATCTGGTACTGGAGCTGGATCAGGCCCTGGGTGAGCATGTAGCGCTCGGGGTCCGATCCGCTCTGGGGCTGCATGAGGACCGAGGGGAGGATGTACTGGTTCCACTGGCCCAGGACGTTGAATATCCCCACGCTGATCAGGCCGGGCTTGGCCATCGGCAGCATCACCTGGAAGAAGATCCGGGTGTCGGAGGCCCCGTCGATCACCGCCGCCTCGTGCACCGCCGTCGGCAGGGTGCGGAAGAAGGAGTGCATGAAGAAGACGGTGAAGGGCATCGAGTAGGCGACGTAGACCAGGACCAGTCCCTGGTACGTGTTCAGCATGTCCAGGCGCTTGACCATGAAGAACAGCGGAACGAGCGCCAGGAACACGGGGAACATGGCCCCGACGACGAAGAAGTAGTAGATGATCCGGTTCCCCGGGAAGGGGTAGCGGGCCAGGACGTACGCCGCCATCGAGCCGAGCAGCATGGTCAGCGGGACGGAGAAGGCCAGCACGATGAGGGTGTGGCCGAAGTAGCCGCCGATGCCCTTGTCCCAGGCCCGGCCGAAGGCGTCGAAGTGCCAGTGGGACGGCCAGCTGAGGGCGGAGGCGCCGATCTGGGAGTCGGTCTTGAAGGAACCGAGCGCCAGCCAGACCAGGGGCAGGACGATCAGTATCGCCCACACGGCGAGGAAGCCGTGGGAGAAGACGTTCAGCACCGTGCCGTCGGAACGGGGCTTCGCGCCGCCGCCGGAGCGGCCGCCCCCCTGGGACCGCTCGGCGGCGGACTCGCCGGGTGCCTTGATCACTGTGGTCATCGGGTCTCCCGCTCAGAACTCGATGCGCTCGCGGCGGGTGGCGCGCAGCGTGACGACGGAGAGGATCAGGGTCAGGAGCAGCATGACCACGCCCATGGCGCAGGCGTAGCCGCTCTTGCCGAAGTAGAGGAAGTTGCGCATCAGGACCGTGGCCATGACCTCGCTGTGGTGGTCCGGGCCGCCGCCGAACTGGCCGGAGGTCATGGTGGACACCAGGACGAACATGTCCATGGCGGCGATGCCCAGGTAGACCGCCGAGGTCTGCACGGAGTCCCAGAGCAGCGGGAGCGTGACCTTGAGGAAGGTCTGGGCGCGGCCCGCTCCGTCGAGCAGGGCGGCCTCGTAGATGTCCTTGGGGACGGACTGCATGGCGGCCGAGAAGAGGACCAGGTAGAAGCCGACCCCGTGCCAGACCACCACGAGCAGCAGGCACCAGAGCACCAGGTTGGGCTGGTTGAGCCATTCGACGGGGCGGGCCGGGTCGACGAGGCCGAGCTTGGCCAGGAACCCGTTCAGCAGGCCGCCCGCGTCGCTGCGGTAGACCGCTCCGAAGAGGACGGCGAGGATGGCGAGGGAGAGGACCTGCGGGAAGAAGTAGACGATCTTGTAGAAGGCCGATCCGCGGACGCCGCGCACCCCGCCGGCCCCGCTGCGCCCTCCCGCGTTCACCATGAAGGCGAAGAAGAGGGCCAGCAGGATGGTGATGACGGGGACGAACACCAGGAGCAGCAGGTTGTGCCACAGGGCGCCGCGGAAGACCTCGTCCTCCATCAGGGCCGAGTAGTTCTCCAGGCCGACGAAGTCGAACGTCGGCGACTGGCCCGACCAGTTGGTGAACGAATAGCCGAACGTCTGCACGTACGGCCAGATGACGAAGGTCAGATACAGCGCGAGCGGCAGGACGAGGAAGCCGGCGATGAAGCCGATCCGTCCCTTGCTCCGGGCTACTTGGCTCATGGTGTCCGTCCCTGGTGACGCCGCCGGTGGACGTGGGGTCAGCTGCGGTGGTTGTTCTTGGCGTTGGGGTCCTTGGCGGCCTTGTCCACCGCGGCCTGCGCCCGCTTGATCCACTCCTTCGGCTGGATGCGCTGGGCCATCAGCTCATTGGACGCGTTCTGGATCTCGGTGTCCATTTCGCTGTACCAGTCGGGGTACAGGTAGTTGAAGGTGTCCGCCCCGGCGGCCTTGACGGCGGCCACGGCCGACTGGGTGCCCGGGCGGAGCTTGACGCCCGGGTCCACGCCGTCCTTGACGACGGTCAGGGAGTTGGCCTGCTGGGCGAAGACGGTCGACCATTCGCGGGAGAGCATGGAGCGCAGGAACTCCAGGCCGCCGGCCTTGTTGGCGGCCTTCTCCGGGACGACGAAGGCCTCGTTGGCGCCCGCCCGGATGGCGGTGAAGGGCAGTTTGCTGTCGGCGAGGAGGGGCACCGGCAGGAACTTCATGTCGAAGTCGGCCGGGGTCTGCTTGAGCTGCTCGTTCTCCAGCCAGGAACCGGAGGGGATGAAGGCCGCCTTGTACTGGTTCCAGGCGGTCTGTGACTCCGTGTGGGTGAGGCCGTTGGTGCCGGGCATCAGGTAGCCCTTCTCGACCACCTCGTAGACCGCCTCGACGGCGGCCAGGGCGGCCGGGTTGCCCTCGAAGGCGTTCGGCTCCAGGTTGTCGATGGCCTTCATGGCCTCCAGACCGCCCTTCTTGGCGATCAGGTCCATGATCACTACGTTGATGTAGTAGGGGTACTTCCCCTGGTGGGCCAGGCCGCCGATGCCGGCCTCCTTGGCCTTGGCGCAGATGCCCAGGAACTCGTCCCAGGTCTTGGGCTCGGTCCAGCCCTTCTCCTTGAAGAGCTTGCCGGAGTACCAGAGGCCGAAGACGGTGTAGACGTAGTTGAGGGCGACGAACTTGCCGCCCTGGGTGCCCTGTTGGACCGTGCCGGCGATCAGGGTGTCGCGGACCTTCTTGTCCGGGTCGTCGATCGAGGGGGCGTCGAGGAGGGCCGTGAGGTCGGCGAGCTGACCCCCCTTGGCCAGGACGTCGATCTTGATCATCTGGGCGCCGGAGTCGTTGAGGACGTCCGGCGGGTTGCCGCCGTTGAACCGGGGCTGGAGCTTGGCGGCGATCTCCTGGGTGCCCAGGTGGGAGCTGGTGGTGCCCCACTTCTTGTCGAACGCCGCCTCCCAGGCCTTCGCGTAGTCGTCGCCGAAACCGCCCTTGAAGATGACCACGTCGAGCTTGCCGCCCTTGGCGAGGCCGAACGGGTTCTCCTTGGACACGAGCCCCTTGTCCGGGCCCTTCGTGGAGGTGTCCCCGCCGCCGGAGGCACAGGCGGACAGGAAGCTCATCGTCGGCACGGCGATCAGTCCGAGCGCTGCGGAACGCTTGATCAGATCACGGCGGCCGAGGCCCTCACCGGTGGATCCCATGCTCAAGTCCTCGCCTTCGTCAGGATTGGGGCACAGGTATAGTCCACTTCCGCTTCGCTCAGCAAGATCGTGCGCAAGGATCGTTCCCGGCTTTTCCGAGTTGAGACCTGTCCGTCATCTGATTCCTCCGCCGCGAAAAGCGGAAGGGCCGCACCCCCTTAACGGGGGTACGGCCCTATGGTGCCGATAACCGGCGGATCGCTCCGCCTGGCGCGCCCTTAGCCGCGGATGAGGTTCCGCAGGACGTACTGCATGATGCCGCCGTTGCGGTAGTAGTCCGCCTCACCCGGCGTGTCGATGCGGACGACCGCGTCGAAGGAGACACCGGTGTCGGTGGTGACCTTGACCGTGCGCGGGGTGGTGCCGTTGTTCAGCTCCTCCACACCGGTGAAGGAGAAGGTCTCCTCGCCGGTGAGGCCCAGGGAGGCCGCGGTGGCGCCCTCGGGGAACTGGAGCGGCAGGACGCCCATGCCGATCAGGTTGGAGCGGTGGATGCGCTCGTAGGACTCGGCGATGACGGCCTTGACGCCGAGCAGCGCGGTGCCCTTGGCGGCCCAGTCGCGGGACGAGCCCGAGCCGTACTCCTTGCCCGCCAGGATGACCAGCGGGATGCCGGCGGCCTGGTAGTTCTGCGAGGCGTCGTAGATGAAGGAGACCGGGGCGCCCTCGACGGTGAAGTCGCGGGTGAAGCCGCCCTCGGTGCCCGGCGCGATCTGGTTGCGCAGGCGGATGTTGGCGAAGGTACCGCGGATCATGACCTCGTGGTTGCCGCGGCGGGAACCGTACGAGTTGAAGTCGCGGCGCTCGACGCCGTGCTCCGTGAGGTACTTGCCGGCCGGGGTGTCGGCCTTGATCGCACCGGCCGGGGAGATGTGGTCGGTGGTGACCGAGTCGCCCAGCTTCGCCAGCACGCGGGCGCCGGCGATGTCGGAGACCGGGGTGGTCTCCATCGTCATGCCCTCGAAGTAGGGGGGCTTGCGGACGTAGGTGGACTCGGCGTCCCACTCGAAGGTGTTGCCGGTCGGGATCGGCAGCGCCTGCCACTGCGCGTCGCCCGCGAAGACGTCCTGGTAGGACTTGTTGAACATGTCCTCGCCGATGGCGTTGGCCACGACGTCGTTGACCTCGGCCTCGGAGGGCCAGATGTCCTTGAGGAAGACCGGGTTGCCCTCGGTGTCGGTGCCGATGGCGTCCGTCGTGATGTCCACCTTCATGGAGCCCGCGATGGCGTACGCGACGACCAGCGGCGGGGAGGCCAGGTAGTTCATCTTGACGTCGGGGTTGATGCGGCCCTCGAAGTTGCGGTTGCCCGAGAGGACCGAGGTGACCGCGAGGTCGTGCTCGTTGATCGCCTTCGAGATCTCCTCGTCCAGCGGACCGGAGTTGCCGATGCAGGTGGTGCAGCCGTACCCGACGAGGTTGAAGCCCATCTTGTCGAGGTACGGGGTCAGGCCGGCCTTGTCGAAGTAGTCGGTGACGACCTTCGAGCCCGGGGCCAGGGTGGTCTTGACCCACGGCTTGCGGGTCAGGCCCTTCTCGACCGCCTTCTTGGCCACGAGCGCCGCGGCGACCATGACGTAGGGGTTCGAGGTGTTGGTGCAGGAGGTGATCGCGGCGACGGTGACGGCGCCGTGGTCGATCTCGAAGGAGGTGCCGTCGGCCAGGGTGACCTGGGTCGGGCGGCTCGGGACACCGTTGGCGGAGGCCGGGGAGTCGGAGGCCGGGAAGGACTCCTTGCCCGCCTCGTCGGCGTCGTCGACGTAGTTCAGGACGTCCACGGCGAACTGCTGCGCGGCGTTGGCCAGGACGATGCGGTCCTGCGGGCGCTTCGGGCCGGCGATGGACGGGACGACCGTGGAGAGGTCCAGTTCGAGCTTCTCGGAGAAGTCCGGCTCGGCCTTCGGGTCCAGCCAGAGGCCCTGCTCCTTGGCGTACGCCTCGACGAGCGCGACCTGCTGCTCGGAGCGGCCGGTGAGCTTGAGGTACTTCAGCGTCTCGCCGTCGATCGGGAAGATCGCGGCGGTCGAGCCGAACTCCGGCGACATGTTGCCGATGGTGGCGCGGTTCGCGAGGGAGGTGGCGGCGACGCCCTCACCGTAGAACTCGACGAACTTGCCGACGACGCCGTGCTTGCGCAGCATCTCGGTGATGGTCAGCACGAGGTCGGTGGCGGTGGTGCCGGTCGGCAGCTCGCCGGTCAGCTTGAAGCCGACGACGCGCGGGATCAGCATGGAGACCGGCTGGCCGAGCATGGCGGCCTCGGCCTCGATGCCGCCGACGCCCCAGCCGAGCACACCGAGGCCGTTGACCATGGTGGTGTGCGAGTCGGTGCCGACGAGGGTGTCCGGGTAGGCCTGGCCGTTGCGGACCATGACCGTGCGGGCCAGGTGCTCGATGTTGACCTGGTGGACGATGCCGGTGCCCGGGGGGACGACCTTGAAGTCGTCGAAGGCGGTCTGGCCCCAGCGCAGGAACTGGTAGCGCTCCTTGTTGCGGCCGTACTCCAGCTCCACGTTCTGGGCGAACGCGTCCTTGGTGCCGAACTTGTCGGCGATGACCGAGTGGTCGATGACCAGCTCGGCCGGGGAGAGCGGGTTGACCTTGGACGGGTCGCCGCCGAGCTCCTTCACGGCCTCACGCATGGTGGCGAGGTCCACGACACAGGGGACGCCGGTGAAGTCCTGCATGATCACGCGGGCCGGCGTGAACTGGATCTCCTGGCTGGGCTGCGCCTGGGAGTCCCAGCCGCCGAGCGCCCGGATGTGGTCGGCGGTGATGTTCGCGCCGTCCTCCGTGCGGAGCAGGTTCTCCAGCAGGACCTTCAGGCTGTAGGGAAGGCGCGCGGCGCCCTCGACCTTGTCCAGCCGGAAGATCTCGTACGACTCGTCGCCCACCTGCAGCGTGCTGCGGGCGTCGAAGCTGTTCGCCGACACGACAGTCTCCTTCATGCATGATTTCGCGCGTATTACCGCAATCCTGCCGCCACGCCCTGTGGCCAATCCGCTAAGGTAAGGCTAAGTTAGGTAGCCCTTACCGGCGGGGGCGGCTGCGGTACGCCTTCGGCAGATATCTCGATGTCGAGATAACTCTAGTACATGGCCACGCCTCGGGTCAGCACGCCTCCGTGTCCGTATCGGCACGTCGCGCCGCCCGCACTCGCCGTCCACTTCTGCTGCACATCTCGTCACGGTGCCCTCAACGGAGGGAGGAGGTCCGCTGGAGCAGGGTGGCGGGGACGGTGAGCCCGCCCGGGGAGGCCGCGGCGCCCGGCTCCAGCAGGCCGACCAGGGCCGCCACCGCAGCCTCCGCGAGGGACTCCGGGTGGAGGGTGACCGTGGAGACCGGGGGCCGGCAGTCCGCGTACGCCGGGTCCTCGCTCGCGCAGACCAGCAGCAGGTCCCCGGGCACCGACAGACCGTGCCGGGCCGCGGCGGCCAGCGCCTGGTGGCCGCCCGGGTCGTAGAGGGAGTACACGGCGTCGGCCGCGCCCTCGGCGAAGACCCGGTCGAAGGCGTGGCCGGGCCCGTCGTGGGGGTCGAAGCGGACCGGCAGCGGGGTCCGGCCGTGCCGGGCGCACCAGCGCCCGTACGCCTCGGTGACGGCCCGGGTGTAGTGCTCGTCGCCGAATCCGGCGTGCAGGGCGATGCGGCGGGCCCCGGCCGCCGCGAGGTGGTCGAGGACCTCGTGGGTGGTGGCGCCGTGGTCGTTGTCCACCCAGACGTCGCCGGGGCGCGGGGCGGCGGGGCGCCCGTCGAAGACCAGCGGGATGCCCCGGGCCCGCAGGGCGCGCAGCACGGGGTCGTCGTGCGGGCTGTCGAGCAGCAGCATGCCGTCCACCGCGAGGTGGTGCCAGAGGGTGCCGGCGCCGCGGTCGGCCGGGAGGGTGGTCAGGGCGTAGCCGCGGGCGTGGGCGGCGGAGGTGGCGGCGGTCAGCCAGCGGGAGAAGTAGGCGACGGCCACGAAGTTCCAGGGGGCCCCGGCGAACGTGGTCACGGCCAGGCCCAGGGTGCGGGTGCGGGGCGCGCGCGGGGCTCCGTACCCCAGGGCGGTGGCGATCTCGCGGACCCGGCGGCGGGTGCCCTCGCCGAGCCGGCCGGTGCCGTTGAGGGCGTGCGAGACCGTGGCGGTGGACACCTCCGCGGCGCGGGCGATGTCGGCGAGGGTCGGTCCGGGCGGCACGCGGGTCATCGTACGGATTGCGGGCCGGGTCGCGTACGGGTCGCGGCCCGGAATCCGTACGGGGCGCTGCCCGGGCCGGGCCCGCCCCGCCGTGCGGAATCCGTCGGGGCGGGCGGGTTCTGGTTAAGGGGTTAATCACCCAGTGTCCTGGCCACAGCCAACGGTTTGGAGTGGTCATGACGTCTTCTGTTTCCCGGCGCGGGCTCCTCGCGGCGGCCGGGGCCGCCGGAGCGGCGGGTCTGCTCGGCGCCGGGGCCGCCGGGGCCTCGGCGGCCCCGGCGCGCGGGCCGGCCGCCCTGGTGGTGCACGGGGCTCGGGTGTTCACGGGGACGCCGGGCGGCGCACCGGTGACGGCGGTGGCGGTCGGCCGTGACGGGCGGATCCTCGCGGTGGGCGGCGACGCGCAGGTGCGCCGGCTGGCCGGCCGGGACACCGAGGTGGTCGACGGGCGCGGCGCCACCCTGATGAGCGGGATCCACGACGGGCACGTCCACCCGCTGGGCGCGGGCGACCGGTCGCTGCGGCCCTCGCTGGAGGGGGCGGAGACGACGGCCGCCGAGCTGACGGAGATCCTCACGGGGTTCCTCGCCGACACCGGCGGCGCCGGGGCGGAGCCCGACACCTGGCTGGTGGTGGAGGACTGGAACCCGGTCGGACTGCTGCCCGCCGGCACCCTCCCGCACCACGCGCTGCTGGACGCGCTGCCGACCCGCCGGCCGGTGGTCCTGGTGGGCGGCGACGGGCACAACCTCTGGGCGAGCCGGCGGGCCCTGGACATCGCGGGCATCACGGCCGCCACCCCCGACCCGCCGGGCGGCCGGATCGTCAAGGACGCGGACGGGCAGCCGAGCGGGGTGCTGAAGGACGACGCCCAGGACCTGGTGAAGCGGCACGTCCCCGCGCCCACCCGGGCCGAGCTGGTCGAGGCCTGCGCCAGGGCGCTGGGGCAGGCGGCGGCCTCGGGCGTGACGACGATGATGGACGCCCTGGCCGGGCGGCACGAACTGGAGCTCTACCAGGCCCTCTCGGCGGCCGGGCGGCTGCCGCAGCGGATCGTGCCCGCGATCCGGCTGGACGTGGAGCAGACGAAGGACCCCGCGGCGTCGGTCGCCTACGCGCGGGGGCTGGAGCGGGAGTTCCGGGGTGTGGCGGGGCTGCGCTTCGGCACGGTCAAGGTGTTCCTGGACGGGGTCATCGAGTACCCGGCGCAGACGGCCGCGCTGCTGGAGCCGTACCTCGACGGCGCGGGCCGCCCCACCGGCAACCGGGGCGAGCTGTACACCTCGGCCGCCGACTACGGGCGGCTGACCGCCGCGTTCAACGCGATCGGCTGGCAGATGCACGCCCACGGCCTGGGCGACCGGGCGGTCCGCACCGCCCTGGACGGGTACGAGGCCGCCCTCCGCGTCACCGGCAGGCGCGACCTGCGCAACACGGTCGCGCACCTCCAGCTGGTGGACCCGGCCGACCTGCCGCGGTTCGCCCGGCTCGGAGTGGCCGCCTGCATGCAGCTCCAGTGGGCCACCGCCGACATCTGGACGATGGAGGCGCTGCTGCCGTACATCGGGCCGGAGCGGCACCGCCGGATGTACCCGGCGCGCAGCCTGGAGCGCGCCGGCGCCCGGCTGACCGGCGGTTCGGACTGGCCGGTGGACGCCCTGCAGGTGTGGAACCAGCTCCGTACGGCGATCGACCGTCAGGGCGCGTACGGCGCGGGCGCGCTCCACCCGGAGCTGGAGTCCCTGAGCCGGACCTCCACCCTGCGGATGCACACCCTGGGCACCGCCTGGCAGCTGCGCCAGGACGCGCTGACCGGCACGGTGGAGCGGGGCAAGGCGGCAGACCTGGTGCTGCTGGACCGGGATGTGACGCGCTGCCCGGTGGCCGACATCAGCGGCACGCAGGTGCGGATGACCCTGGTCGGCGGAAAGGTGGTGCACGACGCCGGCTCGGCGGCGGGACGCGCGGCCGCGGCCGGCCTGGCACGCGGGGCGGCGGGCCCGCGCCCGGCCTCGTACGCGGCGGTCCACGGCGGCCGGCACCGGGCGTGCGGCTGCACGGGGCACTGAGGGGCCGAGGGGGTGGGGGCGGAATCCCACCCCCTCTCCCCCTGCCCGAGTTGACACCTGACGACCGATAACCCCCGTATCGCCCGAATCTCGGAACCTTCACCCGTTCGGCCCTGTCCGATGCGATCACCATCTCATATCTGAGATACCGTGCACCCATGGCAGACGACTACCTCGTACGCATCGGCAAGCTCATCCGTGACGCCCGGCAGCACCGGGGCTGGACCCAGACCCAGCTCGCCGAAGCCCTCGGCACCAGCCAGAGCGCGGTGAACCGCATCGAGCGCGGCAACCAGAACATCAGCCTTGAGATGATCGCCCGAATCGGTGAGGCGCTCGACAGCGAAATCGTCTCCCTGGGCTACGCCGGCCCGATGCACCTGCGCGTCGTCGGCGGCCGCCGTCTGTCCGGCGCCATCGACGTCAAGACGAGCAAGAACGCCTGCGTCGCCCTGCTGTGCGCCTCGCTGCTCAACAAGGGCCGTACGGTGTTCCGTCGGGTCGCCCGCATCGAGGAGGTCTACCGCCTCCTGGAGGTCCTCAACTCCATCGGCGTCCGCACCCGCTGGATCAACGACGGCGTGGACCTGGAACTGATCCCGCCGGCCGTCCTCGACATGGACGCCATCGACGCGGAGGCGGCCGTCCGCACCCGCAGCATCATCATGTTCCTGGGCCCCCTGCTCCACCGGATGGACCACTTCCGGCTGCCCTACGCCGGCGGCTGCGACCTCGGCACCCGCACCATCGAGCCGCACATGATCGCCCTGCGCCGCTTCGGCCTGGACATCACCGCGACCGAGGGCATCTACCACGCGAAGGTCGAGCCGGGCGTCTCCCCCGGCCGCCCGATCGTCCTGACCGAGCGCGGGGACACGGTCACCGAGAACGCCCTGCTGGCGGCCGCCCGGCACGACGGCGTCACCGTCATCCGCAACGCCTCGTCCAACTACATGGTCCAGGACCTGTGCTTCTTCCTGGAGGCGCTGGGCGTCAAGGTCGAGGGCATCGGCACCACCACCCTCACGGTGCACGGCGTCCCCGTCATCGACGCAGACGTGGACTACTCCCCCTCCGAGGACCCGGTCGAGGCCATGAGCCTCCTGGCCGCGGCGGTCGTCACCGAGTCCGAACTCACCATCCGCCGGGTCCCGATCGAGTTCATGGAGATCGAGCTCGCCGTCCTGGAGGAGATGGGCCTGGACCACGACCGCTCCGCGGAGTACGTCGCCGACAACGGCCACACCCGCCTGGTCGACCTCACGGTCCGCCCCTCCAAGCTCGAAGCGCCGATCGACAAGATCCACCCGATGCCCTTCCCCGGGCTGAACATCGACAACGTCCCCTTCTTCGCCGCCATCGCGGCGGTGGCCCAGGGCCAGACCCTGATCCACGACTGGGTGTACGACAACCGCGCCATCTACCTGACGGACCTCAACCGCCTGGGCGGCCGCCTCCAGCTCCTGGACCCGCACCGCGTCCTGGTCGAGGGCCCCACCCGCTGGCGCGCGGCCGAGATGATGTGCCCGCCGGCCCTGCGCCCGGCGGTGGTCGTCCTGCTGGCGATGATGGCGGCGGAGGGCACCTCGGTACTGCGCAACGTCTACGTCATCAACCGCGGCTACGAGGAACTCGCCGAGCGCCTGAACTCGGTGGGCGCCCAGATCGAGATCTTCCGCGACATCTGATCCTCCCCGGGGTCCCCCCTGGGGTCCCCGCCCCGACCGCCCCGTCCCGTCGGCGGCTACGGAACCGGTGGTGCACCGGGTCCGCGGCCGTCGCGGGGCGGGGCGGAGGTGTCTGCGGGGGTGTCGAGGAGGCCCGTGCGGGTGGCGATGACCGCGGCCTGGAAGCGGCTTTCCGCGCCGAGGCGTTCGAGGATGTCGGCCACGCGGCGGCGGACCGTGCGCAGGGACATGCCCAGGCGGCGGGCGATCGTCTCGTCCTTGAGGCCGGCCGCCAGGAGGCGCAGCAGGGTGGTGTCGATGTCGCGGGCGGCCTGTTCGAGGGCTTCGGCGCCGAGGGTGGTGGTGTCGACGAAGGCGGTGGCGTGGGTCCAGGCCTGTTCGAAGATGCCGCGCAGGTAGGCGACGAGGTGGGGTTCGCGGACGACGACGGCGCCCCAGGTGACGGTGTCGGCGGGCAGGAACGCCACGGTGTCGTCGAAGACGATGAGGCGGCCGAAGAGTTCGTGGGCCGTGCGGTACTCGCCGCCCAGGGCGGTGGCGGCGGCGACGTAGGCCTGGGTGGGGCCGTGGAAGCGGACCGAGTGCTGCTGGAGGGTGCGCATCCGGATGCCGCGTTCGAGGAGGGCGCGGTCGCGAACCAGGGCCGGTTCGAGGTTGTCGGGGTTGCGCGAGACGTCGCCGGGCTGGCAGGCGATGACCTCGTGGCGGCAGCGGTCGGCCTCCTGCTGGAGGAGGGTCTGGACCGCCGTGATGTCGGGGAGCAGCCTGACCGCGTCCGGGTCGGCGCCGTGGACGCCGGGCTGGGTGAGGCGGGTGAAGCGCTGGATGTCCTCGCGCAGGGCGGCCAGGCGCTGCTGGTGGGTGGCGGTTTCGGCGGCGATGCGGGCCTCGGTCTCGGCCGTGAGGTCCGCCAGGGCCGCCTGTGGGGTGAGGGCGCGGCCCCGGCCGGGGTCGGCGGGATCGCGGTGGACCAGGTGGCGTTCGGACAGCCGGGTCAGGGCCGCCTCGGCCTCCCCGGCGTCGATGCCGAGGTCCCGGGCGACGGCGGCGGGGTCCGTGCGGCCGTGTGCGCGGACGTGGTCGTAGACCCGCCAGTCCGCCGTGCCGTGGGCGAGGGGGGAGCAGGCGCGCGGGGCGGGCCGGTCCGTGCCCGTCATCAGCGCCGTGGTCTCCGCCGGTGTCACACTCGGACCGTTCCGTATGTCCATGTTGAGCGGTTCCTCCCCCTGTCCCCTGGTGATCTGTCACTTTAATGACAGCCGGCACCGCTAGTCCTCAAGGGACACACCAGAAACAATCCTGACAACGGAGCGGTAACGGCGCCTCGCCCCACAGGGCCCCGCCGTTCGATCCCGCCCCCTTCCCATGAACCGAAGGATCCCGTTGTGAACCGTGTCCTCCGCACCGCCTTCGGCGCCGTCACCACCGTGACCGCCCTGTGCGCCCTCGCGGCCCCGGCCGTCTCCAGCGTTTCCCCGGCCGACCAGGCTCCGCTCTCCGGCCGGGTTCAGGCGGCCGGGACCGCCGACCCCGCCAACACCTCCTGGGGCAACTGCCGGCCCAGCCCCACCCACGACTGCATCACGCGCTACACGAGCTGAGTCACGCCCGGGCGGCGCGGCGGTCCGCCGCGCCCCGGAAGAGCCATCCACGCCAGGCCCTGGTCCACCGGCCCGCGATCAGTGGTGTGCCCGCGCCCCTTGGCCGGCGCCACGCAGCCACTCCCGTAACGAACACCGCGCGCGCAGGGCGCGCTGTTCGTCATGCCCGATCCGAGGAGTCCGTTTTGACTGTAATGCCACCCATGCAGCCCGCCGATCCGAGGGGGCCGGCGCGGTGACCGTCGACGTCGAAACGAGCACCATCCGGACCGAACGGGCCGACAGCGGGCAGGAGTTAACCTCCCTGCGGCTGATCGAGACGGTGACGGGCCCGGCCTCGCCCGGCGAGGTGCGCGACGCGGTCTCCGAGGCGGCCGCCCCGCACCCGGTGACGGCGTGGCACACGGACGAGGGCCCCGACGGGCTGCCCCTCGCCGTCGGCATACGCGTGGCGGGACACCGCGTACGCCTGGTCTGGGAAGGCGCCGCACCGGCCCGGCACCGCACCCTGGACCCCGTCGTACCGGAGCCCGCGCTGTGGCGGACCGCCGTCCTGGCCGACGTACCCGCGGGCACCGCGCTGCCCGCACCGGTCCGGGAGATCGTGGCGGCCGTACGGGAACGGGCCGACCGGCTCACGCACGCGGAGGTCGACGCCCTCTGGTCCGCCATGCCACTGCTGCGCCACTTCGCGGACCGGGGGCCGGGGATCGAGGACTGGGCGCTGGTCTTCCGCGACCACTACGTCGAGAACAGCGTCGGCTTCCTCCTCGCGGCGGAGCGGGCCGGCATCCCCCGGGAGTGGATCTACGCGCTGGCCAAGGGGGACCGCACCTCGGGCCGGCACCGGGTGCACGCCTGGTTCCGCGCCCGCGGCTACCGCAGCGACGTGCTGGACAACTCCGTCGTCGACGGGACCGCCCCCGGCCAGGAGGTCGCCGCCGCACGGCTGGTGGCCGCCGACGTCGACCGGTTCATCGCCGCCGCCCACCGCGCCGGCCGCCGGGTGCTGGTCGTCGACGACGGCGGGCTGCTCGCCCGCGCTCCGGGCGCCGCCCGGCTGGTGAGCGAGCCCGTGGACGCCGTGGTCGAGCTCACCGTCAGCGGGCTCAAGCGGATCGGGAACGGGCCGCTGCCCTCCGTACCCGTCTTCAACGTCGCCCGCTCCCAGCTCAAGAGCCTGCTGTCGTACGAGGAGATCGCCGACTCCTGTCTGCGGCGGCTGCGCGAGCTGGTGCCGGGCCGGAAGTTCATCGGGCGGCGCGTCGTCGCCGTCGGCTTCGGCACCCTGGGCGCGCGGCTCGCGCGCCGGCTGCGCTCACTGGGCTGCCGGGTCACCGTGGTCGACCAGGACACCCTGGCCCTGATCCAGGCCGCCGAGCAGGGCTTCGAGACCGAGCCGACGCTCACCGCCGCGCTGCGGCGCTGCACGCCCTTCCTGGTGACGGGCAGCACCGGCGAGCCGCTGCTGCGTCCCGAGGACCTGCCGCTGCTGCCGGACGGGGTGCTCCTGGCCGGTTTCGCCACCAAGGACTTCAGCCTCCTGAGCACCGGCGGCGCGGGCCTGCCCGCCGACACCCTGACCGGGGTCGGCGCCCGCTACCGCCTCCCCGGCGGCGGCCTGGCCACCCTCCTGGGCGACGGCCGCTCGCTGAACCTCTTCGAGTACGAGGGCATCCCCAACTCCGGCTACGACGCCTACCGGGCCGGCACGCTGATCGCCCTCCGGGAACTGTGCCGCCGGGCCGACGCGCTCGCCCCGGGCGTACACGTGCGGGAGGTCGACGAGGCCGTCCGGGACGCGGGCCTGTTCGAGACGTACTACGACACGTACGTGGCCGACGCGCTCCCCGACCGCGCGGAGCGCCCGTGACCCGCACCGGACATGCCTGCGTCATCGGATACGGCAGCGTGGGACGGCTGCACGCCGGGGTGCTCACCCGGCTGGGGCTGAGGGTCAGCGTGCTGGACCCTGCGCCGCTGCGGGCCCCCGGCCCGTCGGTGGGGTGGTGGCACGGACTGGCCCAGGTCCCCGAGGTCCGTGACATCGATGTCTGGGTGGTGTGCACGCCGACGCACACGCACCTGTCCGTGGTGGCCTCCGTACTGGCCCGGGACCCCGCCGCGCGCATCGTGGTGGAGAAGCCCGCCTGCCGGGCGGCGGAGGCCGGCGCCCTCGCCGAACTGCTGGCCGCGCTGCCTGCGGCCCGGGTCGTGGTGATGAACCAGTACCGGGACTCGGCCGTGCTGGCCGCGATGGCCCGCCTGGTCGCCCGCGAGGCGCCGGGCGAGCCGGTCCGGGCGCTGCGCGTGGCGTTCACCAAGGACCGCAGGCCCGATGTGGCCCGGGGCCGGTTCGTCGACCGGGACCACGGCGTCTTCGGCTACGAGTGGCTGCACATGCTGGCCGCGCTCGGGCACTTCCTCCCCGAGCCCGTGTACGACGCCTACCTGCGCGGCCCCGTGGCCCCGGGCTCCCTGCGCACGGCGTACGAGCCCGCCCTCGCCCTGGCCGCCGCGCACGAGCGCACCACGGTGCGCGGGGTGGCGGTGGAGCTGTTCTCCACCGTGGCGGGCGAGGGGGCCGAGGCCGTGCTCCCCCGCCCCGTCTGGACGCGGGACTACCCCAAGGCCACGGGGGAACGGCAGCGCCTGGTTCGGGTGGAGACGGCCACCGCCCGGTTCACCGCGGAGCTGGAGCCGCTCGGCGGCCCCGGGCGCGGGCAGGTCCGCCGGGACGTGCACCGGATCACCGTGCGCACCCCGGGCGGGGACCGCCGGCTGGAGGTCGCCGACCCGCTCATCGAGAACGCCTGGACCGGCCTGCTCGCCTCCCTGTCGGCCGTCACCTGCCCGCCGCCCGACCTGCGCCCGCTGCGCCGGATCGCCTCCCTGGTCGGCGCCGTGCGGCCGCGGGCCGCCGAGGCGGCCCGGGGCGGTGCGGAGCGGATCGTGCGCCCGGCCGGCGCGGGCCGTGCGCCCCGTACCGCCGCCGGGTCCGTCTTCTCGCCCCGACAGGAGTCCGCATGACCCACGTGTGTTTCGTCGTCGCCCAGGACGAGTTCGAACGCCACTTCCTCCAGCAGCCGCTGGACGTGCTCAACGCCGCGGCGGTGCTGCGGGGCGAGGGGCTGTCGGTGAGCCTGTGGGACCGGCGGCTCGACGCGCTGCCCTCCGACGGGAGCGTCCCCGACCTGGTGGTGGCGGTGACCGCGGTCGCCGACCGGGCCCAGTGCTACCCCCTGGACCTCGCGCCGGTGAGGGCGGCCGTGGAGGACGTGCGCGGGCTGTGGCCCGGCGTGCCCGTCCTCGCCGTCGGACCGCACCCCACCCACCTGCCGGAGGCGACCCTGCGCGAACTGGGCGTGGACCACGCCGCCCGGGGCGAGGCCGACTCCGCCGCCGTGCAGGCGGTCCGCGACATCCTGCACGGGCGCGCCCTGACCCCCGTCCTGCCCCCGGCCGGCACCTACCCGGACCTGCCGGCCGACGGCTGGCCGCTGCCGGCGTACGAGCTGACGGACCCGCGGGCCTACACCGCCGAGGTGGTGGTGGACGGGCGGACCCGCCGGGCGCCGTGCGGGCTGGTGATGGGCGTGCGCGGCTGCAGCTACGGCTGCTCCTTCTGCCACCTGCCCTTCGGCGCCCGGATGCGGGACCGGCCGGCGGCGCGGACGCTGGCCGAGACCGCCGCCCTCCAGGCGCGCGGCACCGAGTCGGTCTTCTTCCTGGACTACGTCTTCGGCCTGCACCGGACCTTCTACGACGACCTGTGCGACGGACTGGCCGGCTCCGGCCTGGAGTGGACGGGCCAGACCCGCGCGGAGGTGGTGCTGCGCACCGACGTCCGGCGCTGGGCGGAGGCCGGCTGCCGGGGCATGTGGCTGGGCGCGGAGTCCCCCGGGGTCGCCGACGCCGGGGTGGGCAAGCGGGTGCCGCCGGAGAAGGTCTCCGAGGCGATCCGCAAGCTGGCGGACGCCGGCATCAAACCCTTCGCCTTCGTCCTGCTGGGCCTGCCCGACGATCCGGCCTGCGCCGGCGGGGAGCTGGTGGACTGGGCGGCCTCGCTGCCCGCCGACTTCGGGCTCAACCAGCTCGTCCTGCGGCCGGGGACCGCGCTCTACGACCGGCTCGCCCCCCGCTACAACGACGGGTGGACGCCCGCCTCGTGGGCCGAGGTCGCCCAGGTCACCCGGCGCTACCGGGAGGCGTATCCGGCGGACCTGGACGCCCAGTGGGACCGGCTGACCGCCCTGCCCAACTACCTGGGCAACGCCATGGCGGCCGCGTGAGGCCCGCCGCCGCGGCGCCCCCGGGCGCCCGACCCGTTGTCGATGCCGAGGAGGAGGACAGCCCGTGCGCGCGCTGTTGATGTGCGGTCTGGGACCGAGCTACGTCAATCTCGACTACCTGCGGGGGTCGCTGTTCGACACGAGCGGCGCCGGCCGTGACGCCCGTACGCGGGCCATGCTGGACCGCGCGGGCTGCGCGGACCTGGACTTCGCCGACTTCACCTACACCGTCGACGGCGGGCGGCGGACCCTGTGCCGCCCGAGGACCACGTCCGTCCCGCACCTGACCACGTTCACCCTGGAGGCGATCCTCCAGGAAGCGGAACAGGACTACGCCCTGATGGACCTGGCCGGGGTCTGGTCGGGCACGGCCGAACTCCCGCCGGGCGACTTCGACGTGGTCCTGCTGTCGACCACGTACATGTGGAGCAAGGCGATCTTCGCCACGGTGACCGACTGGATCGCCGAGCGGCTGCCGTCGGTCCCCGTGGTCTGCGGCGGCCAGTACACGAACCTCAAGTTCCACCAGGTGATGTCGGAGTTCCCCGGTGTGACCGCGGTGGTGCGCGGGGACGGCGAACGGGCCCTGCCGGCGGTGCTGAAGGCCGTGGGCGCGCAGCGCTCCCTGGAGGAGGTCCCGGGCGCCGTGTGGCGCGACGGCGGGCGGATCCGGGTGAACCCGCTGGAGTACATGGACATCGAGGCGCAGCCCTCGCCGCGCCTCAGGGGCCGGTTCCCGATCGTCCCGTACGAGTCGATGCGCGGCTGCCCGTTCGACTGCAAGTTCTGCTCGTTCCCGGCGGCCTCCCCCAAGTGGCGCTACAAGTCGGCGGAGAAGATCAAGCACGACTGGCTCGCCTACGTCGCCGAGAACGAGGCGCAGATGATCTCCGCGATGGACTCCACCTTCACGGTGCCGCCCACCCGGCTGCGCCGGCTGCTGGAGATCCTGCCGGAGGCGGGGGTGCGCTGGGAGGGCTTCAGCCGCGCCAACACCGTCGACTCCGAGGCGCTGGTGGACGCGCTGCTGGAGGCGCACTGCTACAAGCTGCACATCGGCTTCGAGGCGATGAGCGACGAGGTCCTGAAGCTGATGAGCAAGCGGGTCACGGCGAAGCAGAACCGGCGGGCCTTCCACGCGCTGCGCGGCAGCGAGCTGGGCTACGTGGTCTTCTTCATGATCGGCTACCCGGGCGAGACCCCGGAACTCTTCGCCGAGACCCGCGACTTCCTGGTGGACGAGTACTCCGGGCACTTCATGCTCAACTTCTTCTCCATCTCCGACGAGACGATGCCGCTGTGGGAGGACCGCGAGCGGCTGCGCATCGAGATCGAGGACCCCGACGACACCCACACCTGGTGGTCGCACATCGGGATGAACAGCGATGACGCCCGCAGCCTCCAGCTGACCGCGCTCGACGACGTCCGCGAACGCAACGACGACGCGGTGCTGCTGCTGTGGCAGCACCAGTTCGACCACTGGCTGATGCCGGAGCGCGGCCGCCTGGAGAACCTGCGGGTGGAGAAGTGCATGGAGCGCCTCGCCCTGGCACCCCGGGTGCACCGCGACGTCGACACGGGGGCGCGCCAGATCCAGCGGCAGCTGCTCCTGCTGCGCGACCTGGGCGTGGAGCCCATGGCCGGGCGGACGGCACTGGCGGGCGCCCGCTCGTGAACGGCACGGGCGGGGGCGGGACGGCGCGAGGGGAGCGGGAGCGGTGAAGGACGGGGAAGAGCACGTCGGCATCTCGACGGTGGTGCGCGTCGGGGACACGGTGCGCCGCCCGCCCGGCCCGTGGACCCCCGCGGTCCGCGGGCTGCTGGGTCACTTCGAGCGCGTCGGGTTCGACGGCGCCCCCAGGGCGCTGGGCTTCGACGCGCAGGGGCGCGAGGTTCTCCAGTACGTGGAGGGCCACGCCCCGCAGAACCCCGAGGTGGCGGAGCTGCCGGACAGCGCGGTGTTCCTGGTGGGGCGGCTGATGCGCCGGATGCACCGGGCCGGGGAGGGGTTCTCGCCGGAGCCCGCGCGCTGGGCGTACGAGCCGGCCACCTCGGGGCCGGAGACGGTGGTGTGCCACAACGACATCGCGCCGCGCAACACCGTCTTCGTGGAGGGGCGGCCGGTCGCCTTCATCGACTGGGAGGCCGCCGGGCGCGAGGTGCCGGAGTGGGATCTCGCGCAGGCCGCCTGGCAGTTCGCCCCGCTGACGGACGACCCGGGGTGCGCGGCGTTCGGCTGGCGCACCCCGCCGGACCGCGGGCGGCGCCTGCGGCTGCTGGTCGAGGGGTACGGGCTGCCGCCGGAGCGGCGCACGGCGCTGGCCGGACTGGCCGCGACGCGGATCCGTTTCACGCTGGACCTGATCCGGCGGCGGGCGGCGCAGGGCGAGCCCGGCTTCGTCCGGCTGGTGGAGTCCGGGATCGCCGACGGGGTGGAGCGCGACGCCCTGTGGACCGAGGCGCACCGGGAGGAGCTGACGGCGGCGCTGCTCGACGACGGCCCGCTCCCCGGGGAACCGGCCGAAGCGGACGGCCTCCCCGCCGGAACGCTCCCCTGACCTCCCCCGCCGCCCCCACCCGTACCTGATCGACAGGAAAGACAGGATGCTCAGATTCGGCATCATCGGAGCAGGAGTGATCGGCGGGGTCCACGCCCGGACCCTCGCCCGGCTCCCCGGACGGGCCGCCCTGGTGGCCGTCGCGGGCCACGGCCCGGACCGCGCCCGCGCCCTGGCGGCCGAGCACGGCTGCGACTGGCACGCGACGGCGCGGGAGCTGCTGGCCCGGCCCGACCTGGACGCGGTGTGCGTCTGCGTGCCCAGCGGCCTGCACGCCGAGGTCGGCGAGGCCGCCCTGCGCGCGGGCAAGCACGTCCTGGTGGAGAAGCCCCTGGAGGTGGGCCTGGAGGCGGCCGACCGGCTGCTGGCGGCGGCCCGCTCCACCGGACTCACCCTGGGCGTCGTCCTCCAGCACCGCTTCGACCCCGCCGCCCGGTTCCTGTACGACTCCGTGCGCGCCGGCGCCCTGGGCGGCCTCACCTCCGCCCACGCGGAGGTGGCCTGGTGGAGGTCGCAGGGCTACTACGACTCCGGGCAGTGGCGCGGCACGGGCCGCCTCGACGGCGGCGGCGCGGTCATGAACCAGGGCGTCCACACCCTCGACCTGCTCCAGTGGGTCATGGGCGAGGCGGTGGAGGTGACGGCCCACACGGCGCTGCTGGCCCACCGCGGCATCGACGTGGAGGACACGGCGGCGGCGGTGATCCGGTTCGATGGCGGCGCCCTGGCCACCGTGCTGGCGACGACGGCCGCGTACCCGGGGCGCACCGCACGGCTGGCGGTCCACGGCGACCGGGGCTCGGCGGTCCTCGACGACGACCGGATGGCCTGGTTCCACACCCGTGCGGACGGTGACTCCGGCGACCCCTACGGGGCGTACGGGGCCGGTGACCGGAGCGCGGACCTCCCCCTGCGGTACGAGGACCTGCGCGACCCCACGGGCCTGCCGGCCGCCCCGCACCGCGACCTGCTGGCCGACTTCTGCGAGGCCGTGGAAGAAGGCCGGCCCCCCTTGGTGAGCGGGGAGGAGGCGCGCCGCTCGCTCGCCCTGACCCTCGCCCTGTACGCATCCGCGCGCACCGGACGGCCGGTCCGCCCGGACCGGCCCGGCGCGCCGTGAAGGAGACCCGAATGACCAGCCCAGACCAGCTCGCCGAACTGCTCTACGGCGACTACTCCGCGACGGACCCCCGCGAGGCCCTGCGGGCCATGGCGACGGTCCCGGCCATGAAGGACCCGCGTTCCGGCGCGCTGTTCGTCACCGGCTACGACCTGGTCCGCGAGCTCCTGACCCATCCGGGGCTGACCAGCTCCACCCTGCGCGACCCGCTGGCCGGCGCCGGCCTGTCCCCGGAGCAGACCGCCCTGCACCGGCCGGTGCGGGACTTCGTCTCCCTGTGGCCGGTGTTCAGCTCCGGCGACTACCACCGGGAGATCCGCTCCCGCATCCGCCCGGCCCTCGACCGCGGGAACGTCACGGCGCTCGTCTCCCTGCTGGAGCACGACTGCCGGGACCTGCTGCACGGGCTCCGGGACGCGGGCGGGGAGTGCGACTGGGCGGCCGCGTTCTGCCGCCCGTACTCCCTGGCCCTGCTGGCCCGGCTGTTCGGCACGAGCACCGCGCACATGACGGACCTGGCGCAGGCCACGGACGGGCTGATGGCCTATCTGGCCAAGCCCCGCTCGTACACGGACGACGAGCTGGCGCGCGGGGCCAACGCCTCGCTGGACCGCGCCCGCACCGAGGTGCGCGAGCACATCCTGAACGGCGGCCGGGGTGAACTCGCGGCGGTCCTGCGGGACATGGCGCAGGACCCGCGGCTGGGGCAGGACGTCGCGGTCGCCGTGACCGCGCAGATCGTCACCGGCACCCTCGACCCGCTCGCCGCGATCCTGACCGAGGTCGTCATGCGGGGCGGCGAGGACCTGTTCACGGGGGCCGCGGACGCCACGGAGCCCCAGGCGTCCACGGACTTCACGGAGTTCACCGAGGAGGTGCTGCGGATCAGCTGTCCGTTCCGCTTCGCGCCCCGGTACGCCGTCCGGGACATGGAGATCGCCGGCCACCGGGTCGAGGCGGGCCAGCGGGTCATGCTGATCCTCGCGGCGGCGAACCTCGACGCCGCGGCCTTCCCCGAGCCCCTCGACTGGCGGCCGGGCGCCCGCGAGCCCCGCCAGCTGGCCTTCGGCGCCGGCTCCCACTACTGCGTCGGCGCCCCGCTGGCGCGCGGCGCGACCGACGCGCTGTGCCGGGTGCTCGCCTCCGACGGCATCCGCGTGCGCCACGACCCCGCCACCTTCGAGCGGGCCGCGCCGATGGGCGCCGACCGCGTCCTCGGGCTCCGCGTCACCGTCCACTAGCCCACGGCGCCAGCCGCGCGCACACCGTTCACCCCGGGCCCCCGGGCCCGCCGGAAGGAGTCGCCCCCCATGCCCCGTCCCCTCCCCGCCCCGCCCGACACCCCCTGGGACACGGCCGCCGGGACGCCCCGCCCCGGCACCGACGACGCGGGCGACGGCAACGGCATCGCCGGGCTCTTCGACCGCGCCGCGGCCACCTACGACCGGGTCGGCGTCGACCTCCTGCCGGCCGCCGGGCGCCTCCTGGTGCGCCACGCCCGGATCGCCGAGGGCGAGCAGGTCCTGGACGCCGGGTGCGGCACCGGCGCGTGCCTGCTCCCCGCGGCCCGCGCGGTCGGCCCCCGGGGCGCCGTCACGGGCGTCGACGTCTCTCCGGCGATGACCGAGCGGACCCGGCAGCGGGCCGCCGAGCACGGGCTGCACTGGATCCGCGCCCACACCGCCGACGTCGAGGACCCCCGGCACCCGGCTCCGGCCCCGCCGCCCGAGGGCTACGACGCCGTCACCGCGGGCATGCTGCTCAGCTTCCTGCGCCGGCCCGACCGGGCCCTCGGGCGGTTCCGGTCCGTACTGCGCCCCGGCGGCCGGCTGGCGCTCTCCTGGTGGGGCGCGGAAGCCCCCGGCTGGGACCGCGTGGTCCAGGCCACCCGGCCCTTCGGCCCCGGTTCGCGCGAGGAGATCGAGACCGACGTCCCCGGGCAGAGCCCGCCGCTCACCCCCGAACGCGTCGAACGACTCGTCTACCAGGCGGGTTTCGCCTCCGCCGAGCTGTACGAGGAGCGCCTGGAGACGACCTTCCGGGACCCGGACCACTGGTGGACGTGGACCTGGTCCACCGCCGCGCGGGCCTTCTGGGAGAGCCTCCCGCCCGACCGGCTGCCGGCCGCCCGCGCCGCGGCCTACGGCGCCCTGGAGGCGCTGCGCGCACCCGACGGCTCCCTGCCGTACGTCCTCACGGCGCACGTCGCGGTCTGCCACCGCTGGTGACCGCGTAATTCAATTCCATTTCCACCCGGACCCGTGCTCGGAATTTCGAGCACGGGATTTCCCGCGTACCCGATTTACTTTACGGGAATAAATTCGATAGATTTCCCTTCCGGGCCTTGCGGGGCCGTCGAAAAAAGCCTTAGAGTTCCCATGTCCAGCCCAACGGGGCCGGAATATCGATGCGAAATCGATTCGCATTTCTCCAGGAAAGGATTCGACATGAACAACATCGACAACGTCGAGATCGACATCACCGAGCTGTCCGACGAGGAGCTCGACGACATCGTGGGCGGCCAGTTCTCGCTGCAGCGCGGCTGCGTCATCTAACGACGTCCGGCGACGTCGCCACCGGCGTGTGCCGGGAGTTTCTTCTCGGCACACGCCGGTGATGCGGAACGGAACGGAAAGGAAAGGGACCGGGATCCATGGCCGGCGAATCGCGCTTTCGGACCGAGGCGCTCGAACACCACCGCAGGGGCGACGGTCTCGGGCCGGTCCTCGGCCACCACCCGGGCCCGGCCCGTCCCCGGCGATTCGCCGAGCGGGTGGCGGCGCTGCCCGAAAGGCTCCCCGGCCGCTCCGGCACCGGCCGGCTGCCCGTCTGTTTCCAGACCCAGGTCAGCGACTGCGGTCCCGCCGCCCTGGTGACCGTCCTGCGGCACCACGGCGTCGACGTGTCCCTCGACGAGGTCCGCGCCCGCGCCGACTCCGGCCGCAACGGCGCCTCGGCCCGCACCCTGCTGGAGATCGCCCGCGAGTACGGGGTCAGGGGCCGGGGCGTACGCGCCGACCTGGACGCCCTCGCGCGGCTGCGCCCCGGCGCGATCCTGTTCTGGAACTTCAACCACTTCGTGGTCCTGGAGGGCGCCGGCAAGGAGTACGTCGACGTCGTCGACCCCGCGTACGGGCGCCGCCGGCTCGGCAGGGCCTCCGTCGCGGAGTCCTTCACCGGGGTGGCCCTGGAGTTCGACCCGCCCCTGGAGGGCACGTCCGCCCCCGCCCGCGGCGCGGGAGCCGTCGGCGGCCCCTGGCGCCGGCTGCGCCGGTTCCTGCCGGGCCGCAGGGAGCTCGGGCTGCTCCTCGCCGCCTCGACCGGGCTGATGGCCTTCGAGCTCGCACTGCCGCTCACCGCCGGGTTCCTCGTCGAACGGGTGGTGCCCGACGGGTCCGCCGCCACCCTGTGGGGCGCCGCGGGACTGCTCGCCGGACTCGGGGTCCTGTTCTTCCTGCTCCAGCTGGCCCGCTCGTTCCTGGTCGCCCGGCGCCAGGCCGTGGTCGAGAAGCGGCTCACGCTGGGGATCGTCGGCCACATGGCGGACCTGCCCTACGACTTCTTCACCGTGCGCAACCCCGGCGACCTGGCCATGCGGGCCCGCGCCAGCAACGTCCTCGTCCAGGTGCTGAGCCTGACCGCGGTCTCGGCCGTGCTGGACAGCGTGCTGATCGTCGCCTACCTCGTCGCGATGTTCCTGACGAACCCCCTGCTGGCGGCGCTCGTCACCGCCCTGGTCGCCGTACAGGCCGGGATCCTCGCGCTGACCTGGCGCCGGCAGACCGAACTGAGCCAGGAGGTCCTGGAACGCCAGACCAAGGCGCAGGAGGAACTGGTGGAGATGCTGGAGAGCATCGCCTCCCTGAAGTCCAGCGGCCTGGCGGGCCGGGCCGCGGAGCGCTGGTCCCACACCCTGGTCCACGAGGTCAACAAGCGGCTGAGCGCCCGCCGCAGCCTCGCCCTGTTCGCCTCCCTCAGCCGTACGGTCCGCTTCGGCGCCCCGCTGTGCGTGCTGCTCGCGGGGATCTGGCTCGTGCTGAGCGGCCGGAGCCCGCTCGGCGAGGCCATGGGCTTCATGACCCTGACGATCGCCCTGTTCGTCCCGCTGGCGGGCGTGTTCGACGCGGGCTCCCAGCTGGCCGCCGTCCGGCCCACCCTCGCCCGGCTCGACGACGTCCTGCGCGCCGCCCCCGAACCGCGCGGCGTCCTCGCCGGGACGGGCGTCGCCGAACCGGGCCGGATCTCGGTGAAGGAGGTCTCCTTCCGCTACCCCGGAGCCCCCCGGCCCACCCTCTCCGACGTCGGACTCGACGTCCGGCCGGGGCAGTTCGTGGCGGTCGTCGGCCGCTCGGGATCCGGCAAGTCCACCCTCGGCATGCTGCTGGCCGGGCTGTACTCCCCCACCGGCGGCACGATCACGGTCGACGGCGTCCCCCTGGAGGAGCTCGACCGGCCGACCTACCGGCGCCGCATCGGCTACGTCAACCAGAACGCGCACCTCTTCGGCGGCTCGATCCGCGAGAACATCCTCCTCGGCACCGAGGACATCGGCGACACCGACCTGATCAAGGCCGTGCAACTGGCGCAGATCCACGCCGAGATCGAGGCCATGCCCATGGGCTACAACACCCTGGTCGCCCCCGGCGGCCACGGCATGTCGGGCGGCCAGCGGCAGCGGATCGTCCTGGCCCGCGCCCTGGCCAAACAGCCGAAGCTGGTCATCCTCGACGAGGCGACCAGCGCCCTCGACCCGGCCCTGGAGGAATCGATCATGCGCGGCCTGCTGGCCGCCGGGATCACCGTCGTCGTCATCGCCCACCGCCTCACCGTCCTGGACGAGGCCGACCAGGTCATCGTCATGCGTGACGGCCGGATCGTCGAGGCGGGCGCGCCCGCCGCCCTCAAGGAGACCGGCAAGGAGTACCCGTGCCTGACCTGACCGCCCCGCACCCCCCGGCCGCGGCCCTCCGCCCGGCGCCCGGCGCCCCCCTGCCGCTCACCTACGAGCAGGACTGGTTCCACGCGAAGACCCGCACCGACGGCTGGGCCCACAAGAACGTCCGGCTCGGCTTCGAGATCCTCGGCGACCTCGACACCGACGCCCTGCTGACGGCCGTCCGCGCCTTCGTCGCCCGGCACGACGCCCTGCACCTCCAGCTCCGCCCGGACCCCGGCCCCCAGCCCTGGCAGTGGACCCGGCCCCTCGGCACCCGGGAGCAGGTCGTCACGTACCAGAAGGTCGGCGCCGCCTCGCCCGGGCAGTTCTCCCGCTACGCCTCCGCCCTGCTCTCGCGCGACACCGTCACCCCCTGGCGGTACGGGGAGCAGCGGCCGTTCACGATCCGGCTGCTGCGGCACGACGCGGGCCGGCACGCGCTGCTCGCGACCTTCCAGAACCTGGTCTTCGACGGGCGGGCGCACCACCTGTTCGGCCACGAGGTGTGGCGCGACTACGAGCTCCTGCGGCGCGGCGGAACCCCGCCGGACACCGCCCCCTCGTTCGCGGAGGCCGCCGCCCGGCAGCGGGCCGGCGCCGGCGCGGCCCAGCGGGAGCGGACCCTGGCGAGCTGGCGGGAGCGCCTCGGGTTCCTGGCCCGCACCGCGTGGGTCCGCCCGGACGGCGCTGTGGCCGGCGAGGAGGGGACGGTACGGGCCGAACTCGACGGCCCCGCCACCCTCGCGCTGCGCCGCGCCTGCGAGGAGCGGCGCACCACCGTGCTGCAGTGGACGGTCGGCTCGTTCGTGCACGCGCTGGCGTCCCGTACCGGCAGGACCGAGATCGGGCTGTGGACCTCCATGGACTCCCGGCCCTCCCGGGACCGGGACGTGGTCGGGATGTTCGCCGGCTCCTGCCCCCTGACCGTCACCGACGCCGCCGGCCACCCCGACGCGGTACGGGAGCAGGTCCGCGGCCGGCTGCTGAACGCGCTGCGGCACCAGCGGCTGACCGCCGAGGAGATGGCGGCGCTGACCCGGGAGGCCGAGGAGGAGCACGGCGCCCCGGCCGGCCGGGACGTCTACGTGAACCTGCGCCGCTTCGAGGGCGATGACGGCGGCTCGCGGGAGCCGGGCCCGCTGCGGGTCACCGCCGACGCCTACCCGCTGCGCCGGATCACCTTCGCGGACGGCCACGCGCTGCACCTGCGGTGCGCCGAGTACCGCGACCGGCTCGTCGTCGGCCTGCACTACGACGGGCGGCGCGCGGGCCGGCCGCTGGCGCGGGC
>NZ_JBEZWL010000048.1:0-52102 GCF_040648015.1 Streptomyces sp. NPDC029216
GGCGGCGCGTGCACGGGGCCGCCGGGGGACGGCACGCCGGGCACCGGCGTACGGTTCCCGGCGCGCCGGGCCTCGATCATGGCGACGGCCCGCGCCGGGAGCCACGCCGAGGCCGTCCCGCTGTCGTCGCCGCCGTCGAAGAGGTGCGGGGCGAGCTGCGCCTGGAGGTCGGCGGGGGTCGGGCGCCGGGTGGCGTCCATCTGCATGCAGGAGTCGATCAGCGGCCGCAGCTCGTCCGGCAGCCCGTCGAGGTTGGGGCCCTCGCGCAGCAGCATGAACACCGTCTCGACCGGGTTCGCCCCGTGGTACGGCGGGTGCCCGGTCGCGGCGAAGACGAGGGTGGAGCCGAGCGAGAACACGTCACTGGCGCCCTTGACGCTGCGCGAGTCCTTCGCCTGCTCGGGCGACATGTAGGCGGGGGTGCCGACGGCGACGTTCGTCATCGTCAGCCGCGTGTTGGACACCCCGCTCGCGATGCCGAAGTCGATCACGCGCGGCCCGTCCTCGACGACCAGCACGTTCGACGGCTTCAGGTCGCGGTGGACCAGGCCCGCCCCGTGGATGGACTGCAGTGCCTCGGCGATACCGGCCGCGAGCCACCGTACGGCCTGCACGGGCATGGGCCCGCACTCGTTGACGATCTCCTCCAGCGAGGGCGCCGGCACGTACGCGGTCGCCAGCCACGGCACCGCGGCCCGCGGGTCGGCGTCGACCACGGCCGCGGTGTAGAAACCGGACACCGCGCGCGCCGCCTCCACCTCGCGGGTGAACCGCACGCGGAACAGCTGGTCCTCGGCGAGCTCGGTGCGCACCGTCTTGATCGCGACCCGCCGACCGGACGCCGACCGCGCGAGATAGACCAGCCCCATGCCGCCGGCGCCGAGCCGTCCCAGCACCTCGAAGGGGCCGATCCGTCTCGGGTCGTGCTGCGTCAGCTGCTCCACCACTCGCCTCCACACCTCCCCGTACGGGCCCTCTGCCCGGGCCCGCTCTTTCCGCCGGCGCGTGCACCGGCGCGCGCACCGGACCGGCGGACGGCCGCCGCCCGCCCCGGTGTCCTGTACGCGCCGCCGGCGGAACGGTGCCCCGTCCCGCCGCGTGCGGCGTGCGGATCCGGGCCCGCGGCCGTGAGCCGTTCGGGCCAGGAGTCGCACAGTCGCACAGTCCTCGCAGTGCCGATTCTGTCAGGCCCGCGCCTGGTCCGGCCCCGGCTCCGGGTCCGCGTTCCCGCGCGGCTCCGACAGGAGGGCGAAGACGGCCCCCTGATTGTCGGCGACGACGGCGATCCGGCCGTACGGCGTGTCGAACGGATCGGCCGTGACACGCCCGCCGAGCCGCTGCGCCGCGGCCACGCTCGCATCGCAGTCGGGGACGGCGAAATAGGCCAGGAAGTGCGCCGGCATGATCGCCGGGAAGGCGTCGGTGATCAGGCTGCGCCCCAGGACCGCGGTGTCGGCGCCGGGCGCGCTGCCGGGCGGGGACCACAGCCGGTACTCCAGCCCGGTGCCCTCGGGGTCGTCGGGGTCGTCCTGGTCCTGGGGGACGTAGCCGAAGACGGTGGCGTAGAACACGTCGACCGCGTCGCGGGCGCGGGTGTAGAGCTCGGCCCAGCAGTACGTGTACGGCTCTCCCTGGGCCTCGAAGCCGTGGTGGGTGCCGGGCTGCCAGAGGCCGAAGACGGCCCCGCCGGGGTCGGCGGCCATGGCGGCGGTGCCGTAGGGGCCGACGGGCTGGGGATCCATCACCATCTGGCCGCCGGCGGCGCGGATACGGGCCGCGCAGGCGTAGGCGTCGGAGGTGTACAGGTAGACGCCCCAGACGGTGGGCATGCGGCCGTCGGGCTTGGGGGCGAGGGCGGCGACGTTGCGGCCGCGGCTGTAGGCCTGGGTGTAACCGCCGTACTCGGGGCCCGCGCTGCCGCCGAAGGTCCACCCGAAGAGCTCACCGTAGAACCGCTTGCCCGCCTCGACGTCGGGGAGCGAGGCGTCGACCCAGCAGGGGGAGCCTTCCGCGAATGCGACCATGGGAGGTTCCTTCCGTTGCGCGGGCTTTGCTGGGTTTTCCCATGGTCCGCCCGAAAAGTTGTCCACACCCTGTTGATAAGACTATTCGGGGGATACGCCACGATACGGAGGGGGGTCGGTCCGCCCCGGCGGCGGATCGGAGCGCTGCGCCGAGTGCTGCGCGGAGCGCTGCGCCGAGCGCCCCGCGGTCCGGCCGGAATCCGACCCCGCCGGACCCCCCGAAGCGACTCCAGGGCAGGTCGGCGGGCCCGTAACCCCATTTGCAGGCGGCCGAATAGCGCGCCGGAGCCCCCTCGGTAAGCTGACGGCATGACAGGACAAGTACGCACCGTCGACGGGCGTGTCGCCGGCCGGCGCGGCCAGGCGACGCGGCAGAAGCTGCTCGACTGCCTCAGCGAGATGCTCAGCTCCTCGCCGTACCGCGACGTCAAGGTGATCGACGTCGCGCGCAAGGCCGGTACCAGCCCCGCCACCTTCTACCAGTACTTCCCGGACGTCGAGGGCGCCGTCCTGGAGATCGCCGAGGAAATGGCCACGGAGGGCGCCCAGTTGACCGCGCTCGTCGAGGGCCGCAACTGGGTCGGCAAGGCCGGCTGGGCGGCGGCCGAGGAACTCGTCGAGGGATTCCTGGACTTCTGGCGCCGCAACGACGCGATCCTGCGCGTGGTCGACCTCGGCGCGGCCGAGGGCGACAAGCGGTTCTACAAGATCCGCATGAAGATCCTGAACTCCGTCACCAACTCCCTTACGGAGTCCATGAAGGAGCTCCAGGCCAAGGGCAAGGTCGACAAGGAGCTCAGCCCGGCGGCGATGGCCGGCTCACTGGTGGCGATGCTGGCCGCGGTCGCCTCGCACCAGAAGGGCTTCCAGACCTGGGGCGTCAAGCAGGCCGAGCTCAAGCCGAACCTGGCGCTGCTCGTGCACCTGGGCATCACCGGCAAGAAGCCGACCAGGTGACGGCGGACCCCTCCCGGGGGTCCGCCGGCTCCGCGGGCCGCCGCGTCCGTGCCGGTTCGCGTACGCCTGCGATCAGCGTCGCTCCAGGCGGAACAGCCTGATCTCGCGCTCGATGCGCGCCTGGTACGTCGCGTACGGCGGCCAGAACCTCAGTACCGCCCGCCACGCCTCCGCCCGTTCGGCCCCCTCCAGCAGGCGGGCCCGTACCGCGATGTCCCGCCCCTGCCAGTTCACGTCCGCGTCCGGGTTCTTGAGCAGGTTCCCGGTCCAGGCCGGGTGGCCGGGGCGGCCGAAGTTGGAGCCGATCAGCAGCCAGCTCCTGCCTCCGTCCTCCGGCATGCACGCGAGCGGGGTGGTGCGCGGCTCGCCGCTCTTGGCACCCCGGGCGGTGAGGATCACCCCGGGCAGCATCCGGGCGCTGAGCAGCACCTTTCCGCCGGTCAGGCGGTGCACCGCCTTGTCCATGGCGGGGATGAAGTGCGGAGCGATCCTGGCGAAGAGGAGGGTCGAGGAGATCTTCTGCATGAGTTTGACGGGGAGGGTCGCGCCGGGAGCCATCAGACGGCCGCCTTCTGTCGCGTCGCGGACGGGTCGGGGGTGCCGGGGGCGTGGTGTGCCGTCGGGGTGCCGGGGGCGGTGAAGAGGCCGGCCCGGTGCGCGGCGTGTGCGCGGAGCCGGTGGACCGGGCCGAAGAGCAGCTCGTCGGCGGCCGCCCGCTTGAAGTAGAGGTGGGCGTCGTGCTCCCAGGTGAAGCCGATGCCGCCGTGCAGCTGGATGGCCTCACCCGCGGTGATCCGCAGGGCTTCCAGCGCCTGGGCGAGGGCGAGGGCGCCCTGCTCGGGGTCCCAGGCGGCGTAGTAGGCGGCGGACCGGGCCGCCTGGACCTGGACGTAGAGGTCGGCCAGGCGGTGCTTGACCGCCTGGAAGGAGCCGATGGGCCGGCCGAACTGCTCGCGCCGGCGTACGTGGTCCACGGTGCGGGCCAGCGCCTGGCCGGCCGCGCCGGCCGCCTCGGCGGCCAGGACGGTGGCGGCGTGCCGGCCGGTGGCGGCCAGGGCCGCGAGGGTGCGGGTGCCGCCGCCCTGCGCTTGGGGCTCCGCCGCCTGGACCTCCTCGTCACCGAGCAACTCGGCTTGTACGTCGCGCAGTTGCATGCGCCCCTGCGGGCGGGTCTCGTCGAGGGTGGTCTGCCGGGCGCGGACGAGGCCGGGCGCGTCCCCCCGTACGAGGAACAGCAGGGTCCGGGCCCGGGCGAAGCCGCCGGTGTGAGCGGCGACCAGGAGCAGGCCGGCGCTGTGCCCGTCGAGCACCTGGGCGACCTCCCCGTAGAGCCGCCAGCCCTCGGCGTCGGCCCGCGCCTGCACCCCGCCCGCACGGCCCCCGCCGGCCCAGTCGCCGGGGGCGTTGTCGCCGGTCAGGGCGAGGGCGGTGGCCAGTGCGGGGCCGGGTACGGCGAGTGCGGCGGTCAGTTCCCCGGCCGCGATCGGGGGCAGCAGGGCCGAGCGCTGGCCGGCGGTGCCGAGGGCGCCGATCAGCGGGGCGGCGAGGGCGGCGGTGGCCAGCAGCGGGGAGGGCAGCAGCACGCGCCCGGTCTCCTCGCAGGCCAGCGCCAGGTCGGCGGGAGTGCAGCCGACGCCGCCGTACTCCTCGGCGATGGCGGTGCCGGGCAGCCCGAGCTGCCGGGAGAGCTGCTGCCACAGCTCGCGGTCGTGTCCGGCGTCGGTCCGGGCGGCGGTTTTGACCTCGTCCGGGCCGCAGTGTTTGCCCAGGATCTCGCGCAGGGTACGGCGCATCTCGTCCTGCTCCGCGGTGAAGGCGGCATCCATCGTCGGGCTCCTCCTGGGGGCACCTCCCAGCGGTAGCTGGGGGAGTATCTGACGGGGCGTCATGTTAGGGCGGCGGGGGCGAGATGCACAGAGCGCGGAAGCCGCAGGAGCCGCAGGGTTGAAGTCGTGGGGAGCCGAAGCCGTGGGCTAGAAACTGACGTGTCGTCAGATGTACCGTCCCTCCATGCCTGGACCCCTGTCTGCACCGCCCGTGCCCCCGCCCCTTCCCGCACCCCGCCGCCGGGTCGCGGTGGTCGGCGTCGCCCTCTCGGACTGCGGCCGGGTGGACGGCCCGACCCCCTACGCCCTGCACGCGCAGGCCGCCCGGCGGGCGCTGGCCGACTCCGGCCTGGACCGCTCGGTCATCGACGGCTTCGCCTCGGCCGGCCTCGGGGTCCTCGCCCCGGTGGAGGTGGCCGAGTACCTCGGGCTGCGGCCCACCTGGGTCGACTCGACGTCCGTCGGCGGCTCGACGTGGGAGGTGATGGCGGCCCACGCCGCCGACGCCATCGCCGCCGGCCACGCCAACGCCGTCCTGCTGGTCTACGGCTCCACGGCCCGCGCCGACATCAAGGCCCGGCGGCGCACGTCGAACCTGTCGTTCGGGTCGCGGGGGCCCCTCCAGTTCGAGGTGCCGTACGGGCACACCCTGGTCGCCAAGTACGCCATGGCCGCCCGCCGGCACATGCACGAGTACGGCACCACCCTGGAACAGCTCGCCTCGGTGGCCGTCCAGGCCCGGGCGAACGCGGCCACCAACCCCGACGCGATGTTCCGCGACCCGATCACGGTCGAGGACGTCCTCACCTCGGACCCGATCGCCGACCCCTTCACCAAGCTGCACTGCTGCATCCGCTCCGACGGCGGCTGCGCGGTGCTCCTCGCGGCCGAGGAGTACGTCCCGGACACGGCCAAGGCCCCCGTCTGGGTCCTGGGCACGGGTACGTCGGTCTCCCACACCACGATGTCGGAGTGGGAGGACTTCACGGTCTCCCCGGCGGCCGTCTCGGGCCGCCAGGCCTTCGCCCGGGCCGGCCTGAGCCCGGCGGACGTGGACCTGGCCGAGATCTACGACGCCTTCACGTACATGACCCTGGTGACGCTGGAGGACCTCGGCTTCTGCGCCAAGGGGGAGGGCGGCGCCTTCGTGGAGAAGGGCCGCCTGCTGCGCGACGGCGAACTCCCGGTCAACACGGACGGCGGCGGTCTCTCGGCCTGCCACCCCGGCATGCGCGGCCTGTTCCTGCTGGTCGAGGCGGTCCGCCAGCTCCGCGGCGAGGCGGGCCCGGGCCGACAGGTCACGAAGCGCGGGGGCGGCGGCGGCCTGCCGGAGGTGGCCCTGGCATCGGGCACGGGCGGCTGGTTCTGCTCATCGGGGACGGTGCTGCTGGGGCGGGGATGAGGCCGTGGCCGCCCGGAACCCGCGATGTCCGGGGTCCGCGGACGGCCGCGGTCTACTGCTGTGCGAAGCGTTTCTTGAGCCAGGTGAGCAAGGTCGCGAACGCCGGGGTCATCGTCGCGTCCGATTGTTCGAGGACCATGGTCCGGGCGGGGTCCTCCGCCGTGATCGTGTAGGTCATCGCGTCCCTGGCGAGGCCGGACCCGTTCGCCGGGGGCGCCGCGGCGGCCGCCGTCAGCAGGCGGGTCAGCTCCGCCGCGGCGTTCTCGGGCAGGGTGGCCGTGTCCAGTACCTCGGGCCGGCGGCGGATCGCCGCCGCCAGCCCGCCGTACGTCTCCAGCGTCACCTTCACCTGTTGCCCTTCAGTACGGCCAGGTCCTTGGCCAGTCCGGTCACCTTGGCGTTCAGTTCCCCGAGCTGCCGGGACAGGGCTGCGATGCCGTCCTCGCGGCCCGCGCGGCCGTTCCCGTTGACGGCGAAGGCCCGGGCCTTCGGGACGCCGCTGATCTGGATCTCCACCCCGGCCCATGCCGCCAGCACGGCCGACTGCTCGGGACTGCCGACGCCGAACAGGTCCCCGGCCTTCTGGTAGGTGGTGTCCGCGAAGTCCTGGAAGCTCGCGTCGGCGGTCGACGCCCTGAGCGAGTCGTACCAGATGTGTCCGGCACCCTCCCACGCGAATCCGCCGATGGCCACTGCCGTCAGGTAGAACGCCTTGTTCGGGATGCCGGAGTTGAAGTGCACCCCGCCGGAGTCCCCTCTCGGAGTGTCGGGCAGGTGGATGAACCTGCTCATGCGGTCGGGCTGGGGGTCCTTGCCGAACTGGGGATTGTTGTACGCCTGCCCCGGCTCCTTCAGCGACCGCAGGGCGTCACCGCCGATTCCCGGGGTCCATACGTCGGCGCCGATCTTCCAGTCCGCGTCCTCCGCCTTCTGCTTCAGCGACCACTGCCTGACCAGTGAACCGAATACGTCCGACATCGATTCGTTCAGGGCCCCGGACTGGTTGTGGTACTCGAGTCTGGCGGTGTTCTCGGTGACGCCGTGCGTCAGCTCGTGGGCGATCACGTCGAGGGATCCGGTGAGGTTGCTGAACTCCTTTCCGTCCCCGTCACCGAAGACCATCTCCTGCCCGTCCCAGAACGCGTTGTTGAACTGCACGTCGAAATGGACGTAGCCGTCCAGGCGCATGCCCTGGTCGTCGATCGAATCGCGCTGGAAGACGTCCCGGTAGAAGTCGCGCGTCAGGCCCAGACCTATGAACGCCTGGTTGACGGCCGTGTCCGTGGACTCCGGTCCGTCTTCCGTCCTGACCAGAGCGGCGCGGCGCAGGGACACCCCCTCATCGCAGTCGAAGATGGTGCGCCGGCCGTCACCGGCGGTAGCCGTGGCTCCCGCGAGGGACGCGCGGACCGTGCGTTCACCCCGCAGACGGGCGGTGGTCAGCAGAGTGTCCAGGGCGGCCTGGCGCAGGTCGGCGTCCGGGCTCTCCAGGAGCTTGTCGAGAATGTACGGAGGGATGATGCAGTTGATCGGTCGGGTCCTGCTCATGGGGCACCTCCTGAGCGAGAGGACCAACGGTTAAGAATTCATCATTTGACATTTCATCATTTGATGCGAGGTGATCTCAGATCACATACCAGCGGCCGTTTTGCACCGATATCACCAGTCTTGCGCCGCCGCCAGTCGCCAGCAACCGCCGGGACGGCCGGGTGCGGGACGGATCCGCCAGACCGGCCGTCCCGTTTCCGGGCGTGTCCCCGTTATGGCTCGTCCCGTCGCGCCTCATGCATCATTGACCCGGCTGGTTCTTCTTCATCTGCGACCGAATTCCTTCTGCTTCAACACGCTTTCTGGCTGCGGAGGTTCGCGATGGCGGTACGGACACGCGTCCACCTCGTGCTGGTGCACGGCCTGTTCTCCTCCGCGAAGGCGTGGAAGGCGTTCCACGGGCTCCTGACCACCGACCCGGAGCTGCGCGACTGGCTCAGCGTCCACCGCTTCCAGTACGACTCCCCCCTCGTGCGGCTGCGCCCCGACCGGCGTGTCGCCGAGACCGACGACGTCGCCGACCAGCTCGGCACCTTCCTGGAGACCGAACTCGCCGACGCCGAGCGGATCGTGCTGGTCACCCACAGCCAGGGCGGGCTGGTCGTGCAGCGGTTCCTCGCGCGGAAGCTGTGGAACGGCGAGGGGCGGGACCTGCGCCGCATCAGGCACTTCACGATGTTCGCCTGCCCCAACACCGGTTCCGGCTTCTTCCTCACCGTCCGCAAGTGGGTCAAGGTGCTGTGGAACCACCCGCAGGAGCAACAACTGCGCCCCTTCGACCGGGCGGTGACCGAGGCCCAGCGGACGGTGCTGAGCGCCGTGGTGCACGCCCGCGCGTACAGCGACAAGGAGTGTCCGATCCCCGTGCGCGCCTACGGCGGGTCGGCCGACGACGTCGTGCCGCCGGTCGTCGCGCGCGGCGTGTTCCCCAAGGGCGGGGTGGTCACCGCCGACCACTTCTCCATCATCCAGCCCGCCGACCGCACCGCCGCCTCCTACAAGGCCGTACGCGGGGCACTGATCGAGGTATCCCAGGGGGGCGGTGAGGAGCCGGAGTTCGCCGGGATCGACCTGGGCTCCGCGGCCAAGGACGACGGACGTCCCTCGCTGCCGGCGCCCGCGGCCGGGGAGCCGGACCTGGCGCCGTTCCCGCCGCCCCCGTACGGGCAGCTGGAGGAGGGCCAGCTGAAGGGGCAGGAGCGGCTCGGGCTGGTGGCGGACCTGCTGTCGGAGGAGGCCCGCCAGCAGGTCCACGTACTCGCCGGGCTGGGCGGGTCCGGGAAGAGCCGGGTGGCGCTGGAGGCGGCCGACCGGGCGCAGCGGGACGGGCGCCGGGTGTGGTGGGTGTCGATGCCCGAGCTGAGCCTGCGGATGCGGATGATCGCCCGTGACCTCGGGGCCCCGTCGATCACGGTGGAGCGGGCCTGGCTGCTGGGCACGGCCATGGACCTGGTCTGGACGCTGCTCAACGACTGCCCCGACCCCTGGCTGCTGATCTTCGACAACGCGGACGACCCCGAGCGCCTCGGCCCCCGCAACGGCCTGGTCTCGCACGGGACCGGCTGGCTGCGCAAGCCGCAGACCGCGCGCGGCACGGTGCTGGTCACCAGCCGGGCGCGCCGCGGCTGGGGCGACTGGGCGCACGTCCGGCCGGTGCCGCTGCTGGACGAGAAGGACGGCGCGTCCATGCTGCTGGAGCGGACCGGTGGCCTGGGCGGTACGAACGAGGACGCGCGCCGGCTCTCGCGCGAGCTGGGCGGGCTGCCGCTGGCGCTGCGCCACGCCGCCGACGTGATCAGGGCGGTCAGCGAGAGCCAGATCTCCCTGGACAGCGACATACGCGACTTCGAGACCTTCCGCCGGACCGTCGCCGCCCGTATCGACTCCGCCGGCCAGGACGGGCCGCACCTCGGCGAGCTGCTGGGGCGGGAGATCGTGGAGAAGTCCTGCGGGATCGCCCTGGACCTGCTGCGCGAGCGGGAGCTGGGGCAGGCGGCGGCACTGCTGAAGGTGTTCGCCTGCCTGAGCATCTCCCCGATCCCCTACCGCCTCCTGCTGGCCAGTCCGGCGCTCACGCGCTCCCCCCTGTTCCCCGGCGTGACCCCGGCGCGGACCAGCGCCGCCCTGGCGGGGCTGGAGGAGTTCGGACTGGTGGACGCGTACGAGCACGAGGGCGTCGCGGAACGCGACCTGGCGCACGTACTGACCATGCACCCGGTGGTGCACGGCGTGCTGCGCGAGGACGGGGAGGTGCGGGAGCGGCCGGCGGACCACTACGGGCTGGCCGTGCGGATGGTGCTGTCGGCGACCCACCTGCGCAATCCCGACCACCCGGCCAACTGGCCGCTGTGGGCGGCGCTCGCCCCGCACGCGATGGAGGTGTCCCGGGCGTGCCTGCTCGGTGACCTGAAGCTGTCGGACCGCACGGTGCGCGCCGAGGCCCTGGAGCTGGCGCGGCTGACCTCCCGCTACCTGATCGCGACGGGGCTGCTGGGGCCGGCGTACGACCTGGTGCTGCCGATGGTGGACCGCTGCTCCTCCTTCGGCTTCGACCCCGACGACCGGGAGATCCTGGGCCTGCGGCACGAGCAGGGCCGCATCCTCCTGGACCGGGAGCAGCTGCCGCAGGCGGAGCGGGTGCTGGAGCTGGTGGTGGGGGCGCGGACCCGGATCCTGGGCGAGAACCACGCCGACACGCTGGCCAGCCGGCACAAGCTGGCCCGTGCGATCAACGAGCAGGCCGGGCGGGAGGGGGAGGCGGAGGTGATGCTGCGCTCGATCGTGGAGGCGGAGAACGAGGTGCGCGGCCGGGAGCACTACGACACGTTGGTGATGCGCAACACCCTGGCCCGTACGATGCTCGCCCTCGGTGCGCACGCCGAGGCGGAGGCGGAGGCCCGGCAGATCCTGGACATCAGCCGGCGCAACCACTGGCCGCCGTCGACTCCGGAGATCCTGCGGGCGCGGGAGACGCTGACGCACGCGCTGCTGCGGCAGGACCGGGCGCACGAGGCGGAGCAGGTGATCCGGGCGGCGCTGCGGGACGCGTCGCAGCCGCCGGATTCGAACCTGGTGATGAGGTTCCGGTTCACGTTCGTGCTGGTGCTGCTCGGGATCCGGGGGCGTACGCCCGAAGCGGTGAACCAGCTGAAGGCGCTGGTGCGGGATCTGGACCGGGTGGTGGCCTCGGAGCATCCGCTGTCGGTGCAGGCCAGGGCGTTGCTGGAGAAGACGCTGCGCGAGATGCCCACCTGAGGGGCTGCCGAAACCCCGTCGTTCCGCGGCAGTTGGGCGGAACTCCGGCGGCCGGTGCGGGCTTGCGCGTAGCCTGACGGTGCCTCACCCTGTGTGACGCGTCCCACACCGAAATGCGCGGAGGTCCGCCGATGACTGCTGTCCCGGCCGATTCGAACAACGACCAGTCCCCCAGATGGGGGGCGCCGGGGAGCGCGCTGGAGGAACTCCAGGCGGAGGTCGGCCGGCGGATCGCGATGGAGGCTCTGGAGGCCGGACGGCAGGCGCTCGAACTCGACGCCAAGTCCGCCTTCCGTACGACCAGTGGGGCGCATCCCGTGTAGGTGCTGTTGTTCTCTGTTGTCTTTCCGAGTGCCCGGGGGGCCGTCGAATGACGTCAGAACAATCAGAACGATCCACGCCGGGCGTTTTAGCCGCCCCGGAGCCGTCGCACGATCCGTTCTTCCGCGCCGTCACCGCGCCCGCCTTCACCCATGAGCTGCTCGCCGGCCTCGCCGCCGGCCGGTGCGCGGCGGTGCGGGTGCCGGGGTTCCTCTCCGCGGAGCGGTGCGCGGAGGTGCTCGGCGCGCTGGAGGCGCGGCCGTTCGACGCGTACCAGCAGGCCCGTATCGATCCGCCGGTGATGCGGTTCGGGGTGGGGGTCAGCGACCACATGGCGGACGGCGGGGTCTCCGACGGCTACTGGAAGGCGCTGGAGGGGCACCACGAGGCCTGGCAGGGGCTGGGCCTGTCCTTCGACCCGTTCCGTACGAGCCGGGAGGCGCTCGCCGCGGCCTGGCCGGGCGGGGTGGCGGTGGGCCGGCGGGGCGGGCTGGAGATGGGCGACGGGGTGGCCCGGGAGCCGAACCAGGGGTTCCAGGTGCACTTCGACGACGCGCTGCGCGAGTACGCGGGGGATCTGCTGGACGTGCCGCTGATGGGGCAGTTCGCGTTCAACCTGTACCTGAGCGTGCCGCCCGAGGGCGGTGAGACGGTCATCTGGCGCCACCGCTGGCAGCCGGAGGACGAGGCGCACCGGCTGTCCGCCTACTACGGGTACGACGAGGCGGTGGTGCGGGGCGCCGAGTCCATCGAGCTGGCTCCGCAGGTCGGGGAGGCGCTGCTGCTCGACCCCCGGTTCTTCCACGCGGTGCGGCCGAGCCGGGGCGCGCGGCGGATCGCGCTGGGGTTCGCGGTGGGCATCGGCACGAACGGGCAGCTGCTCACCTGGGCCTGAGCGGGGCCGGGCCGGGCGGGCTCGGCGCAATGGGCGTCAACACCCTTTCGCAGCAGGGGTTTTGACGCCCGTGCGAGCGTCCCGCTACGTTCGCCGCATGGACCTCTTGCGCTACGTCGCCTTCAGCACCGATCCGCTCGGCGGGAACCCGGCGGGTGTGGTGCTGGACGCCACCGGCATGGACGAGGCGACGATGGCCGCCACGGCGGCGGAAGTCGGCTACTCGGAGACGGCCTTCGTCGTTCCCCGGCAGAACGGGGAGCTGGACATCCGCTACTTCAGCCCGCAGACGGAGGTTCCGTTCTGCGGGCACGCCACGATCGCCACCGCCGTCGCCCACGCCCAGCGGTACGGCACGGGCGCGCTGCTGCTGCACACCCAGGCGGGCCCGGTCCCGGTGACCACGTCGACGGGGCCGGACGGGGCGGTGGTGGCGACGCTGGTGAGCGTGGCACCGCGTACGGAGGAGATCTCCGAGGCGGATCTGGCGGAGCTGCTGGCCGCGCTGCGGTGGTCGGCGGCGGATCTGGACCCGGCGCTGCCGCCCCGGGCCGCGTACGCGGGGGCCTGGCATCCGGTGATCGCGGCCGCGAGCCGGGAGCGGCTGGCCGACCTCGACTACGACATGGCGGCGCTGGGCGCGCTGATGGCCCGCCGGGACTGGACGACGATCACCCTGGTACGGAGGGAGTCGCCGACGGTGTTCCACACCCGCAACCCCTTCCCTCCGGGGGGTGTGGTCGAGGACCCGGCGACGGGTGCGGCGTCGGCCGCGCTGGGCGGGTACCTGCGGAGCCTGGGGCTGGTGGAGGTGCCGGCGGTCCTCACCGTCCACCAGGGCGCGGACATGGGCCGGCCGAGCCTGATCACGGTGGGCGTACCGGCGGACCCGGCGGCGGGCATCGAGGTGACGGGCACGGCGGTCCCGATCGCCTGACCCTTCGGTGGTCCGCTACCAGCCGAGCGCGTCGAGCGGTCTGCCGTCCGGGGCGATGCGCAGGTCGTGGTGGGTGTGGTCGAGGTCGATCAGCCGGATGTGCGCGGGGTCCGTCCACTCGGCCTGGAGGACGCCCCTGGGGTAGCCGGAGGTGTACGAGGCCACCGGCCAGCGGCGTGCCCTCGGGAAGGTGCCGGTGTCGACGTGGATCCGCGCCCGCACCCTAGGCCCACCACCCCCGGGCAGACGGCCGGCCCCGGGGCGTTCGTGTGGGCGCCGTTAGCCTGGCGGGATGATCGGTGACTCCGAGTTCCACGAGGTCCTGCACTCCCTGCGCGTCTGGGACACCGTCCTGCCCGGGTTCGATCCGGCGTCGGCGCCGGCGGAGCCGCTGCCGCTCTTCCGGGAGTGGTTCGTGCACGCCGCCCGGGCGGGTCAGGTGGAGCCCCACACGATGAGCCTGGCGACGGTGGACGGCGACGGCCGGCCCGACGCGCGGATCCTGATGCTGCACGAGGCCGACGCGCGGGGCTGGCACTTCGCCTCGCACGCCACCAGCGCCAAGGGCCGGCAGCTGGCCGGGCGGCCGCAGGCGGCGCTGGTCTTCTACTGGCCGGCGGTGGGCCGGCAGGTCCGCCTCCGGGGGCGGGTCGTCGCGTGCGGGCCGCAGGAGAGCCGGGCCGATCTGGCGGTGCGCTCGCGCGGTGCGCTGGCGGCGGCGCTGACGGGCCGGCAGAGCGAGGTGCTGTCCTCGCCGGAGGAGCTGGCCGCGGCCTCGGCGGCGTCCTGGGAGCGGGCGGCCGCCGAGCCGGACGCCCCGGCGCCGACGTGGACCCGGTACGTGCTGGAGCCGACGGAGGCGGAGTTCTTCCAGGGCGACGCCGCCCGCCGCCACGTCCGCCTGCGCTACCGCCGCACCGAAGGGGACGGCTGGACCCGCGAGCTCCTCTGGCCGTGAGCACGAGGGCGCCCACCGCGGAGACCCGCGGGGCGCCGGTCGTCTCGTGGCGCCGCGCTCACCGGCACGGGCGCCGAGTTCCTCGTACCTGCCGAGCGGACCCTCGCGGCGTTCGACGCGGCCGGGGCCGCCGTCCGGCTCGGTCGGGTACTTCGCTGGGAGACCCGCGAAGGCCCCCGCGCCCCGTCAGGGGCGGAACACCGCGACCCACACCCCCTCGGCCGCCTCCCGGAAGGCGACCCGCAGCGGCATGCCGATCCGCAGGTCCGCGTCCGCGCAGTCGACGACCTCGGTCATCATCCGGGGCCCCTCCGCCAGGTCCACCACGGCGGCCACGTACGGGACGCGCTCCCCGAACGGCGGCAGGTCGTTTCGGTGGATCACCGACCAGGTGTAGAGGGTCGCGCGGCCGCTCGCCGCCTCCCAGGCGACCCGGTCCTCGCCGGCCCAGCAGAAGGGGCAGAACTCGCGCGGGTAGTGGTGCGCCCGCCCGCACTCGGCGCACCGCCGCAGCAGCAGCCGCCCTTCGGCGGCCGCGTCCCAGTAGGGGCGGGTGAACTCGTCGGCCTCGGGCAGGTCGTACCGTACGGCGCTCACAGGAGGATCCCCATCACGGAGTCGAGGGACCAGGTCTGCCAGGAGACGCCGAAGAACGCGACGCCCGAGATGAGCGCCATCATCGCGTTCTGCCCCTGCTCGGCCCAGTCGTGGATCATCAGCACCAGATAGAGCAGGTTCAGCAGCAGTCCGCCGGCCAGCGCCACCGGCGTGAGGAAGCCCAGCACCAGGCCCAGCCCCAGGGCCAGTTCCGCGTAGACGACGACGTACGCCATCAGCCGCGGCCGCGGCTGGACGACGGCCGCGAAGCCGCTCTTCACGAAGGACCACCGGTGCCTGCCGGCGACGTCGGCGGCCCAGGTTATGCCGGTGCCGCGTTCGAACCAGCCCTTCTTGTCCTTGTGCCGCCAGCTCTCCAGCCACCACAGGCCGAGGCCTATGCGCAGCACGGCGAGCCATTCGGCCCCGCTGAGCCAGATGGTCTGCATGGACCGCCACCCTCCACTCGATCTGACGGTACGTCAGTTCAGCGGATCGGCGCCGATCCCGCAAGGCCTCAGACGACCTCCGTGAACAGTCGCCCGTAGCCCTCGACCCCGGCGGTCCCCGCCCCCGCCGCGCGCAGCGCGGACCACAGCAGGACCTGGTTCGCGGTCAGCACCGGACGGCCCAGGGTGGCCTCCAGCGCCTCGATCACGCCGACCGCTCGGAAGCCGTTGCCGCCGATGACCACCGCCTCCGCCGCGCCGCCCACCTGCCCGGCCACCCAGTCGTGCAGGCCCTGCGGGGTGACCTGCGCCTGCCCGCCGGGCAGCCCGCACGGGGCGGCGTACAGGACCTCGAACCCGGCCTCCTCGTAGTAGCCGCGGCCCAGCTCGTTCAGGGTCTCGTCGAACCACGGCGGGTCCACCAGCGCGATCCGCCCGGCCCCCAGCGCGCGCAGCGCCTCGACGGCGGCCGCGCAGGTCGCCACCACCGGCAGGCCGTGCGCCCGCTCGCGCAGCCGGGCCAGCAGGTACGCCTCCCCGCGCGCCCCGATCACGTACGAGGAGCTGGTGAAGGCGAACGCGAGCGCCGCCACCGGCGCGGCCGCCAGCAGCTCGGCCGCGTCGTCCACCTGCGGGGGCTCGGCGAAGGCCCGTACCGGAGCCAGCGGGATCCTCGCCTCCATCGCACCGCCGCGCCCCATCGCCCCGAACGGCACCCGCGCGTAGTGCAGGCCGACCCCCGCCGGGGCCATGGCGCGCAGCTCCGACTCGGGGCCGACGTCGGCGTGGGGGGTCAGGACACCGAGGCGGACGCGTACGTCCCACCCGTCGGGCTGCCACATCGCGCGCTCCTCTCCACTACCGGGACGCCCCACTTTGTCAGGGTTCGACCGGCTGTGCCGCCAAGCCGCGCCGGACCCCGCACCAACCGGACCGGGCCCCGTGACCGATCCGCAATCGATTCCCTCCTCGTCCGAGACCCATCAACCCTGTGTGTCGATACGCTCACTCCTCATGCCCGCGCCCGCACCCGACCTGACCAGCACCCAGCCCCGCCCCGTGTACGTGATCGGCGCGGGCCCCGGCGGCCTCGCCGTCGCCGCGGCGCTGCGCGCCCGCGGGGTGCGCGCCGTGGTCGTCGAGAAGTCGGGCTCGGTCGGCGCCTCCTGGCGGGGCCACTACGAGCGGCTGCGGCTGCACACCACCCGGCGCCTGTCGGCCCTGCCCGGGCTGGCGATGCCGCGCCGCTTCGGGCGCTGGGTCGCACGGGCCGACCTGGTCCGGTACCTGGAGAAGTACGCCGAGCACCACGAGCTGGAGCTGGTCACGGGCGTCGAGGTGACCCGCGTCGAGCGCGCCGCCGACGGGGAGGGCTGGACCCTGCACGCCTCCGGCGGACGGCTGCTGGCGGCCGGGGCCGTGGTCGTGGCCACCGGGTTCAACCACACCCCGCACCTGCCCGACTGGCCGGGCGCCGACACGTACACCGGACGACTGCTGCACGCCTCCGGCTACCGCGAGCCCTCGCCCTACGCCGGGCAGGACGTACTGGTCGTCGGCGTCGGCAACACCGGCGCCGAGATAGCCGTGGACCTCGCCGAGGGCGGCGCGGCCCGGGTACGGCTCGCGGTGCGCACGGCCCCGCACATCCTGCGCCGCTCGACGCTGGGCTGGCCGTCGCAGCGCACGGGGATCCTCGTGCGCAGGCTGCCGGTGCGCCTCGTGGACCGGCTCGGGACCCTCGTCGCGAAGGCCTCCGTCCCGGACCTGTCGGCGTACGGGCTCCCCCGCCCCACCGCCGGCCTGTACAGCCGGGTGCGCCAGGGGGCCATCCCGGTCCAGGACATGGGCCTGATCGACGCAGTGCGCGACCGCCGGATCGAACCCGTCGCGGCCGTGACCTCGTTCGACGGCGACCAGGTGGTCCTGGCCGACGGAACGCGGCTGACCCCGGACGCGGTGATAGCGGCGACGGGCTACCGCCGCGGCCTGGAACCCCTGGTGGGCCACCTCGGCGTCCTGGACGACCGCGGCCGCCCCCTCGCCACCGGCCCCCGCACCACCCCCGGGGCCCCCGGCCTGTACTTCACGGGCTACACGAACCCCATCAGCGGCATGCTCCGCGAACTGTCCCGCGACGCGCGTCACATCGCAAAGGCACTCTCCCGCTAGCCAAACAGGCTGGTCACCGTCCCGGGACTGTGTTTCCCTACCGCGATGGAGGCCAAGAACGATCCGACCCGTCACGTCCGGCAGAGAACCGACCGCGACCTCGACGCGTGCGTCCAGGTGCTCGCCGCCGTCCATGAGCGCGACGGCTACCCGGTGAACTGGCCCGACCGCCCCGGCGACTGGCTGACGCAGCCGACGCCGCTCTCCGCCTGGGTAGCGGAACTGGACGGCCGGGTCGCCGGCCATGTCCGCCTGTCCCGCAGCGACGACGGCGATATCGCACCCGGTCTGTGGAGCGCCCGCGCGGGTGCCAGCCGCGCCACGACCGCGGTGATCAGCCGGCTGTTCGTCGCCCCGGCCGCACGCGGCCACGGGCTCGGCGCCCTGCTGCTGGCCCGGGCCGTCCAGGACGCGACGGACCGCGGTCTGCACGCCGTCCTCGACGTCGTCACGTCCGACACCGCCGCGACGGCCCTCTACGAGCGACTGGGCTGGACCCTCCTCGGCACCGCCGAACAACGCTGGACCCCGCAGCAGACCGTCACCGTCCGCTGCTACGCGGCCCCCTAGGCCGGATCCGGTCTGGACGGAGCCCCGACACCTCTGCCACGGTTCAGGCACACCACCTCCACCACCTTTCCTGCGCAGCCCTGTTCCTGACGGCGTGTCAGTTCAGTAATCTGACTACACGTCAGCTACGGACGACTCCACCGAGGTTCATCGAGCAGGGCGGGCGAAGCGATGCTTGGATCTACTCACGGCACCCTCACCACCGACTTCCGCGCACGGGTCGAGGCCTGCGGGGAGACCCCCAGGACCGCCGTCCACTCCACGACGGCACCGGCCGCCGGGGACACGGCCGAACTGGACGTCAGCGGCCGGCCCCTGCACTCCGAGGTGCCCGACCTGGACCGGTTCTTCCGGCCCGAGTCGGTGGCCGTCATCGGCGCCTCCGACACCGACGGCCGGCCGAACACCGGCATCACCCGGCAGCTGATCGCCTGGGCCGAACGCGTCGGCGCCCGCGTCCACCCCGTGCACCCGACCCGGACCTCCGTCTTCGGGCTGCCGTGCCACGCCTCCGTCGCCGAGCTGCCCGAACAGGTCGACCTCGCCGTCCTCCTCGTCGCCGACCCGATCCCGGTCATCGAGGAACTCGCCGACACGAAGGTCAAGTTCGCGGTCGCCTTCGCCTCCGGCTTCGCCGAGACCGGCGAGACCGGCGCGGCCGCCCAGGCCCGGCTGACCGCCGCCGTACGCCGCTCGGGGCTGCGCCTGCTCGGCCCGAACACCAACCTCAACGCCTTCGAGCGGTTCCGCGAGGACCTCGACGGCCCGGCCATCGCCCTGATCACCCAGTCCGGCCACCAGGGCCGCCCCGTCTACACCCTCCAGGAACTGGGCATCCGCCTCTCCCACTGGGCCCCCACCGGCAACGAGGCCGACCTGGAGACCTCCGACTTCATCTCCTACTTCGCCGAACGGCCCGAGGTCGGGGCCATCGCCTGCTACGTCGAGGGCCTCAAGGACGGCCGCTCCTTCCTCCTCGCCGCCGACCGGGCCGCCCGCAACGGGGTCCCCGTCGTCGCCGTCAAGGTCGGCCGCACCGAGACCGGGGCCCGCATGGCCGCCTCCCACACCGGCAAGCTGACCGGCGCCGACACCGTCGTGGACGCCGCCATGCGCCAGTTCGGGGTCATCCGCGTCGACGGCCTCGACGAACTCCAGGACACCGCCGCCCTCCTCGCCCGAGCCCGGCCGCCGCAGGCCGAGGGGGTCGTCGTCTACTCCATCTCCGGCGGCACCGGCGCCCACTTCTCCGACCTCGCCACCGAGGCCGGGCTGACCCTGCCCACCCTCTCGGACGCCAAGCAGGCCGAGCTCCACCAGTGGATCCCCCCGTACCTCAACGTCGCCAACCCGGTCGACAACGGCGGCCACCCGGTAGGCGACTGGCGCGGCCGCAAAATCATCGACGCGATCCTCGCCGACCCCTCGGTCGGCGTCCTGATCTGCCCGATCACCGGCCCCTTCCCGCCGATGAGCGACAAGCTGGCCCAGGACCTGGTCGACGCCGCCGAGGCCACCGACAAGCTGATCTGCGTCATCTGGGGCTCCCCCGTCGGTACCGAGGAGGCGTACCGCTCCACCCTCCTCGGCTCCTCCCGCGTGGCCACGTTCCGCACCTTCGGCAACTGCATCACCGCCGTCCGCGCCTACCTCGGCCACCACCGCTTCACCGCCTCGTACCGCTCCCCCTTCGACGAGGCCCCCCGCACCCCGTCCCCCTCCTACCGCAAGGCCCAGGCCCTGATGCGGCCCGGCCAGCAGCTCAGCGAGCACGCTGCGAAGCAGCTGCTGCGGGCGTACGGGATCCGCGTCCCGCGCGAACAGCTGGTCACCAGCGCGGCGGCGGCCGTCCGCGCGGCCGGGCTGGTCGGGTACCCGGTCGTCATGAAGGCCTCGGGCCCCCAGCTCGCCCACAAGACGGAACTCGGCCTGGTCAAGGTCGGCCTCACCTCGGCGAGCCAGATCCGCGACGCGTACCGCGAGCTGACGGACATCGCCCGCTACGAGAACATCCCGCTGGACGGGATCCTGGTCTGCCAGATGGTGGAACGCGGCGTCGAGATGGTCGTCGGCGTCACCCAGGACCCCCTCTTCGGCCCGACCGTCACCGTGGGCCTGGGCGGCGTCCTGGTGGAGGTCCTGCACGACGCGGCGGTCCGCGTACCCCCCTTCGGGGAGGACCAGGCCCGGACGATGCTCCGCGAACTGCGCGGCGCCGCGCTGCTGGACGGCGTACGGGGGGCTCCGGCGGCGGACGTGGACGCACTGGTGGAGGTCGTCCTCCGGGTCCAGCGGATGGCCCTCGAACTGGGCGACGAACTGTCGGAGCTGGACATCAACCCGCTGATGGTCCTCCCCCGGGGGCAGGGGGCGGTGGCGCTGGACGCGCTCGCCCTATGCCGCTGACCTGCGGTGCCGCCGAGCCCCGGGGGCTCCTCCCCAGACCCCGCGCCTCAAACGCCGGCGGGGCTGGATTTGGCCGGCCGGGACCTGATCTGCCCGGCCCGGCCCAGCCCAGCCCCCCAACCCCCCGAACGGAGTTCCGTTGTCCCCCGTCACCCCCTCGGACGAGATCCTGCACCGCTTCGAGAGCGGCGTTTCCTGGATCACGCTCAACCGTCCCGACGCCATGAACGCCCTCACCTGGGACCAGCGCGAGCGCGTCATCGCGCTGCTCGGTGACGCCTCCGCCGACCCCGCCACCCGGGCCGTCGTCCTCACCGCCACCGGCAAGGGCTTCTGCGCCGGCGCCGACCTCCGCGGCTCGGGGCCCGCCGCCACCGACCGGGTCGCGGGCGACGTCGCCCGCATGATCCGGCTCGGGGCGCAGCGCCTCGTCACCGCGGTCCTCGACTGCGAGAAACCCGTCATCGCCGCGGTCAACGGCACCGCCGCCGGCATCGGCGCCCACCTCGCCCTCGCCTGCGACCTCGTCATCGCCGCCGAACCCGCCCGCTTCATCGAGGTGTTCGTCCGCCGCGGCCTGGTCCCCGACGGCGCCGGCGCGTACCTGCTCCCCCGGCTCCTCGGCCCGCAGAAGGCCAAGGAGCTGATGTTCTTCGGCGACGCCGTCCCCGCCGAGGAGGCCGCCCGCCTCGGCCTGGTCAACAAGGTGGTCCCCGCCGACGAGCTGGAGGCGGCCGCCCGCGCGTGGGCCGAGCGGCTCGCCCAGGGCCCCACCCGTGCCCTGGCGCTCACGAAGCAGCTGGTCAACGCCTCCCTGGACGGTGACCGGGCGACCGCGCTCGCCGCCGAGGCCACCGCCCAGGAGCTGAACATGACCACCGCCGACGCGAACGAGGGCGTGGCCAGCTTCGTGGAGCGCCGCACCCCCAAGTACCTGGGCCGCTAAGCCGAGGTACGCGCCTGCGCGCCCCTGCCGGCACCTACATCCGCGGGTTCGGCTTCAGCACCGCGAACACCGCCCCCGCCGGGTCCGCTCCCCACGCGATCCGCCCGACGTCCGGCACGTTCGCCGCCGGCATCAGCACCGCGCCCCCCGCCTCCTCGACGGCCGTGACGGTCGCGTCCGCGTCGGCCACGTGGAAGTACGGCACCCACCGCGGCACGAGCGCCGACGCCCCGCCCGCCCCCTCGCCCTGCTGAGCGACCCCGCCGAAGGAGGTGTCCCGCTGGTCGCCCTCGGCGAGGCTCAGCACCCGGTACGTCATCCCCGGCGCGTCCATCTCCTGCGACCGCCACCCGAACAGTCCGCCGTAGAACCGCAGGGCGGCCTCCGGGTCGGGTACGTGCAGCTCCACCCACAGCAGGCTGTTCTCGGCGGAGGCCACTTCCAGCCCGGCCGTCTTCCCGGGCTGCCAGCAGGCGAACCGCGCGCCCTGCGGGTCGGTGAACTGGGCGAGCCAGCCCTCCCCCATGACGTCCATCGGCGCCGCCCGCATCTCCCCGCCCGCGCGCATCACGGCGTCGGCGGTGGCCCGGATGTTCTCGCTCTGGAAGTAGACGGTCCACGAGGAGTCCGCCCCTTCCTCCGTCAGCGGTCCGAGCGCGGCCACGGTGCGGCCGCCCTGCTGGAAGAACCCGTACCCGCCCGCCTCGGGCCCGGCGGAGACGAAGTCCCAGCCGAAGACCGCCCCGTAGAAGGCGGCGGCCGCGCCGGTGTCGGGGCTGCCGAGGTCGAGCCAGTTGGGCGATCCGGTACGGAAGTCGGTGCCGAGCATCAGTTCCTCCTACGGGTAGGCGCGCAGTCGCTCGCCACCATGCCCACCCCCCACCCACCAGAGGACGTACAGACCGCCGATGCCCGCCGGATTCACCCGTTCGGCGGTGCCCCGCCCCCGGACACGAGCCCCACCCCCGCGGCCACCACCACCAGCAGGCCGGTGCCCATCACCCACGCCACCCCCTCCACCACCTTCAGCGTCCTGACCTCACACCACCGCGCGTACAGCGCCCCCGCCACAGGAAGCACCCCGAGCCCCGCGACCCACTCCCACGTCGGCCCGTACGGCAGCCCGTGCCGCCACCCCTCGGCCGCGTACACCGCCGCGAGGACCGCCCCCAGGGCTGCCGCCCACCCGGCGGCCGGCACGGGGGTGCGCCGGCCCAGGGCGCGGGCCGCCACCGAGACCGGCAGGGCGAACAGGGCCGCGTGCAGCAGCCCCAGCAGCAGGAGCACCACCGGGCCCGCCACCAGCACGACCACGATCCCGAACGCCCCTCCCTCCCCCGGGTCGTAGTCGGCCCGGGTGAACGCGAACAGGACGGAACCCGCTACCAGCAGCGCGAGTTGGCCGATCGCCGCGGCCGCCGCCCCAGCGAGCTCCCGGCCCCAGGCCGCCGTGAGCCTCCCCATCGCCCCCCACCCCCTCTTTGAACGCGTTCAACCCGCCATCGGACCCTACACCCACCCCCGCGACCCCTTCTCATCTGACGAGCCGTCAGGTTCAATCGGAGGGTGATGGGACACGCAGGGATGGCGGCCACCGTCGTCCGATACCTCAGGTCAGTCGGCTCCCCCACCTCCACGCCCCGGGAGCCCGAGTCCGCGCGCGTCGACGCCCTCCCGCGCCCCGACCTGCGGGCCGTCGGCGCGGACGAGCGCGCGCCCGTCAGCCCCGCCGAGTTCCGCGCCGTACTGGGCAACTTCGCCAGCGGGGTCACGATCATCACCGCCCCGCCCGCCGACGGCGAGGAGGGGCCGGCCGGCTTCGCCTGCCAGTCCTTCGCCTCGCTCTCCCTCGACCCGCCCCTGGTCACGTTCATGGTGGCCCGCACGTCGGCCACCTGGCCCCGCATCGCCCGCGCCGGGGTGTTCTGCGTCAACATCCTCGGCTCCGGCCAGGGCGAGCTCTGCCGGGCCTTCGCGGTCAGCGGCGCCGACAAGTTCGCCGGGGTCTCCCACCGGCCCGCCCCGGCCACCGGATCCCCGCAGCTCGACGACGTCCCCGCCTGGATCGACTGCCGGATCCACGCCGTCCACACCGGCGGGGACCACCTCATCGTCGTCGGCCGGGTCGAGGCCATGGGCGCGGAGGGCGAGGGCGACCCCCTCCTCTTCCACAAGGGCCGCTTCGGCCGCCTGGCCGAGTGACGCGTACCCCCGCCCTCCGCACACCGCGGTGGCCCGGCGCGCTCCGAGCGCTCCGGGCCACCGCCACACCCCGGGGCCGCCCTCAGAACGTGAGGACCCCGCGCGCCACCCGCCCGTGCTGCGCGTCGTCCACGGCCTTGGCGAAGTCCTCGACCGGGTAGACCTGCGTCACCAGCTCGTCCAGCAGCAGCTTCCCCTGCCGGTACAGCTCGGCGTACAGCGCGATGTCGCGCTGGGGGCGCGAGGACCCGTACCGGCAACCCATGATCGTCTTGTCCAGGTACATCGAGGAGACCTGGAACGAGGCCTCCTCCGCGAACCCCGGCACGCCCAGCAGCACCGCCTGCCCGTGCCGGTCCAGCAGGTCCACGGCCTGCCGGATCAGTTTCACGCTGCCCACGCACTCGAAGGCGTGGTCCGCACCCGTCGGCAGGATCTCCTTCACGGCCGCCGAGGTCCCGGCCAGGGACCCGGTCGCCGACGCGTCCACGAAGTGCGTCGCGCCGAACCGCCGCGCCACCGCCTCCTTCGCCGGGTTCGCGTCCACCGCCACGATGACCGACGCCCCCGCGATCCGGGCGCCCTGGATGACGTTGAGGCCGATCCCTCCCGTCCCGATCACCACGACGCTCTCCCCGAGCCCCACCTTCGCCCGGTTCAGCACCGCCCCCACCCCCGTGAGCACCCCGCAGCCGATCAGCGCGGCCGAGGTCATCGGGATCTCCTCGGAGATCTTCACCGCCTGCACGGCCTTGACCAGGGTCCGCTCCGCGAACGCCGAGTTCGACGCGAACTGGAACAGCGGCTGCCCGCCCCGAGAGAACGGCCGGTCCGGCATCCCGATCGCCCTGCGGCACATCGTCGGCCGGCCGCGGTCGCAGTCCGCGCACGCCCCGCAGTTGGCGAGGGTCGACAGGGACACGCGGTCACCGGGCGCCACGTGCGTCACTCCCGGCCCCACCGCCTCGACCACCCCCGCGCCCTCGTGCCCGAGCACCACCGGCGGCGGGAAGGGGATCGTCCCGTCGATCACCGACAGGTCGCTGTGGCACAGCCCGGCCGCACCGATCGCGACCAGCACCTCCCCCGGCCCGGGATCCCGTATCTCCAGGTCCCCGACCACCTGGGCCTGCTTGCCGTCGAACACGACGCCCCTCATCTGGGCTCCTTAGGAAGGCCGAGCACCCGCTCGGCGATGATGTTCCGCTGGATCTCGTCCGAACCGCCGTAGATCGTGTCGGCCCGGGTGAACAGGAACAGGCGCTGCTCCTCGGCGAGCCCGAGCTCGTACGGGGCCCCGCGCGCCCAGAGCCCCGGGCCGGCGGTGGCCGCCGCGCCCCGCACCTCCACCGCGAGCTCCCCGAGCCGCCGGTGCCAGCCGCCCCACAGCAGCTTCGCCACGCTCGGCGCGCCGGCGTCCCCCGCCTCCCCCAGGGTGCGCAGGGCGTTCCACCGCATGGTGCGCAGCTCGGCCCACTGCCGTACGAGGCGTTCGCGCAGCACGGGGTCGAAGTCCGCGCCCGGGGCCGCGTACGCCCGGATCACCCGTTCCAGTTCGGCCGCGAAGCCGATCTGCTGGACGAGGGTGGAGACCCCGCGCTCCAGGGCGAGCAGGCCCATGGCCACGGTCCAGCCGTTGCCCTCGCCGCCGACGGCCTCCTCCGCGACGGCCCCGTCGAAGAAGACCTCGTTGAACTCGGCCGTCCCCGACATCTGCCGGATCGGGCGGACCTCCACCCGCCCCGGCTGGTCCATCCGGACGAGGAGGAACGACAGGCCGTGGTGGCGGCGCGAGCCGGCCTCGGTGCGGGCCAGGACGAAGCACCAGTCGGCCTCGCGGGCCAGGGAGGTCCAGATCTTCTGGCCGGTGACGCGCAGCAGCCCGTCCGACGGGTCCCGTACGGCCGCGGTGCGCAGCCCGGCGAGGTCGGATCCGGCGTCGGGCTCGCTGTAGCCCTGGCACCAGAGTTCCTCGCCGCGGGCGATGCCGGGCAGGAAACGGGCCTGCTGCTCGGGGGTGCCGTGGGCGAGGAGGGTGGGGGCGAGGAGGTTCTCGCCGATGTGGCCGACCCGGCCGGGGGCGCGCAGCGCCGCGTACTCCTCGGCCCACACCACCTGTCCGGTGAGGGTGAGCCGCTGCTGCCCGTAGGCGCCGGCCGGGGCGTCCCAGCCGGTGCCGATCCAGCCGCCGCGGCCGAGCTCGCGCTCCCAGGCGCGCCGGGCGCCGACGCCCTCGTGCTCGCTGCCGGGCCCGCCGAGGCCGATGGCCTCCTCGTACGGGCCGACGAGGTGCTCGGCGAGCCAGGCGCGGGCGCGGGCGCGCAGTTCCTCCGCCTCCGTGCCGAAGCTGAAGTCCACGCTGTCCCCCTGCTCCTCAGGCGTTCGGGCGGTCCTTGGCGGCGGCCGCCCTGGCCATGGCCTCCAGCTGGGCGAGCATCGGCATCGGGTCGGTGCCGACGGTGCCCGGGAGGAAGTCGGCGATCTTCTCGGGGGTCCAGGCCCCTTCGGCGTAGCCGGCGCGCAGTTCGCGCGGCTGGGCCCAGACGGCGATCTTCGGTCCGGCGATCGTGTAGACCTGCCCGGTGATGCCCTCGGCCCTGGCGCGGTCGCTGAGCAGGTAGGTCACGAGGGCGGCGACGTCCTCGGGCTCGCCGATCTCCTTGAGCTCCATGGGCACGTTGGCGGACATCCGGGTGCGGGCGACGGGGGCGACGGCGTTGGCGGTGACCCCGTACTTGTTGAGGCCGAGGGCGGCGCTGCGGACGAGGGAGATGATCCCGCCCTTGGCGGCGCTGTAGTTGGCCTGGGCGACGGACCCCTGGTGGTTGCCGCTGGTGAAGCCGATGAGCGTGCCGGAGCCCTGCCGACGCATGACGGCGGAGGCGGCGCGGAAGACGGTGAACGTGCCCTTGAGGTGGGTGGCGACGACGGGGTCCCACTCCTCCTCGGACATGTTGAAGAGCATCCGCTCGCGCAGGATGCCCGCGACGCACACCACCCCGTCGATGCGCCCGTACTGGGCGAGGGCGGTGTCGACGATGCGCTGGCCGCCGGCCATGGTGGAGATGTCGTCGGCGACGGCCACGGCCTCCCCGCCGGCCGTGAGGATCTCCTTCACCACCTCTTCCGCCACCTCGCTGGTGGGCTCGTTGCCCTCGATCCCGACGCCGTAGTCGTTGACGACGACCTTGGCGCCCTCGGCGGCGGCGGCGAGTGCCACGGCCCGGCCGATGCCCCGGCCGGCGCCGGTGACGGCCACGACCTTGCCTGCCAAGAAGTTCCCCACGTCCGGCCCCTTCCCGCTTTTTCTGACGGTCCGTTAGATTCTATGACCAGTCAGATCCCTTCCCACAAGCCCCTGTTCGTTCAAGGAGTGGATGGCGCCCATGACCATGCCCCCCGAGTTCCACGACATCGCCAAGCGCGTCAACAACTGGGGACGCTGGGGCGCCGACGACGAGATCGGCACCCTGAACCTGATCACCGACGAGGTCGTCCGGGCGGCGGCCGCGGAGATCCGCACGGGGCGCCGCGTCCCCCTGGCCCTGCCGCTCAAGGAGGACGGGGTGCAGGCCGGCCTGATCCCGGGCCGGGTCAACCCCCTGCACACCATGGTCCAGATCAACCAGGAGCTCTTCGGCCCGGGCACGGTGGCCTGCAGCGACGACTCCGTGACGATGGGGCTCCAGGCGGCCACCCACTGGGACGCCCTGACCCACGTCTCCCACTCGGGCCGCATCTACAACGGCCGCCCGGCGTCCACGATCACCGCGCACACCCGCGCCCAGTTCAGCGGCATCGACAAGGCCGGCCCGATCGTCTCGCGCGGGGTCCTCCTCGACGTGGCCCGCGCCAAGGGCCTGGACCGCCTCCTGGGCGGCCACGCGGTCACCCCCGAGGACCTGGCGCAGGCCGAGGAGTTCGGCGGGGTCACGGTCCGTGCGGGCGACATCGTCCTGGTCCGCACCGGCCAGATCCAGGTCTACCTGGCCGGCGACAAGCACGGCTACGGCTTCCCGTCGCCCGGCCTCTCCGTCCGCACCCCGGAGTGGTTCCACGCCCGGGACGTGGCGGCCGTCGCGAACGACACCCTCACCTTCGAGATCTTCCCGCCGGAGATCGACGACCTCTGGCTGCCGGTGCACGCCCTCGACCTGGTCGAGATGGGCATGCACCAGGGGCAGAACTGGAACCTCGAAGCCCTGTCCACAGCCTGTGCGGAAGCCGGCCGGTACTCCTTCCTCCTCTCGGCGATGCCGGAACCCTTCGTCGGCGGCACCGGCACCCCGGTGGCCCCGGTGGCGGTCCTCTGAGCGGGGCCCGGGCGGGGCCTGAGCGGGGCCCGATGGGGGCCTACCCCAGCGCCGCCAGGTACCGGTTCGCCGCGTCGGGGTGCGCCCCGCCCCGCGCGCTCAGCTGCCGCAGGCAGTGGTGGGCCAGGTCGGCGGAGTCGTAGACGTGGTGGGCGAGCAGGGCCAGCTGCCTGAGCTGCTCGTCGTCCATCGCCTCGGGGCGGCCGAAGTCGCGCACGTACACGACGTCGGCCTCCAGCAGCTGGTGGCGGGCCCGCCGGAAGTCGCCGCCGAAGACGACGGGCGCGATCGGCCAGCGCTTGACGGCGGCGAAGGCGTGCGGGACGAAGCCCTGCGCGCGCAGCTCCCGGTCCACGTCACCGAAGACGGGCTGGTCCTCGTACAGGGGGACGAAGGACACCTCCGTGTGCACGGCCACGGCCTGCGCCAGCTTCCGCCGTCCGCCCTCGAAGACCATCAGCTCCGCCCCCTGGATGTCGATCTTCAGCAGGTCGAAGGGCCCGACCTCCCCGACCTCGTCCAGCCGCCGCGTCTCCACCGGCACCTCCTCCAGGACCCGCCCCCACTCCTCGAACCCGTTGAACAGCCCGAGCCGCGTCGGGTCGGGGCGGAAGAGGCTGGTCATCCCGGAGGCGGCGGCGACGTAGAGGGTGTGCGCGGCTCCGTCGCCGAGGGCGTCGGGCAGGTAGGTCTCGTACGGGCCCTTGCGGCGCAGCAGCTCCGCCAGGGCCTCGGGCTGGGGCTCGAACCCGGTCACCCGGCACAGGCCCGCCTCCAGCATGGCCCGGTAGGGCGGGTCCCCGTCGATCGGGTTGGCGCCGACGTCGAGGACATGGGTCGGCCGGGCCGGCCGGACCAGGTCGAGCAGGGGTGAGGCGGCGTTGGCGGTGGCGTTGACGGTCATGGACGCTCTCGCTCTCCGGATGGACGGACTGGCGGTGCCCCCCGGCCCAGCATCCTGGCGCACGGAGGGCCCGTCCCGGCTCAGGCGCCCCGTCCGGGCTTCGTGTCCAGGTCTTCCCGTACCTGCCGGAAGGGGCGGCGCAGGGCCCCCGCGCGGCCTGCCGCCCGCACGCCCGGCCGCCCCCGTTACGCCGAAGGCGGCATGTCCGCGCGCCGATCCCCACTGACACCGATGAGTTTCGCCGGCCCGGGCAGTCTCACCCCTACCACCGACGAAAACGGAGAAGGACCACATGACGACGCAGCTCCTCAGAGTCCACAACTTCATGGTTTCCCAGGACGGCTTCGGCGCCGGCGAGAACCAGAGCCTGGAGCACCCCTTCGGCGACGCCGCCGATCCCGCGGCCCTGTTCTCCTGGGCCGGCGCCACGGCGAGCTGGCCCATGCGCACCGAGCCGGGCGGGAGCCGCGGGCTGGACGACTACTTCACGCGGGACTGGGCGCGCAACATCGGGGCCGAGATCATGGGCCGCAACAAGTTCGGCCCCCAGCGCGGGCCGTGGCAGGACCACGACTGGCGCGGCTGGTGGGGCGAGCAGCCTCCCTTCCGCACCCCGGTGTTCGTGATGACCCACCACCCACGCCCCTCGTTCACCCTCTCCGACACCACGTTCCACTTCGTGGACGCCGACCCGGCCACGGTCCTCGCCCGGGCCCGCGAGGCGGCGCAGGGCAAGGACGTCCGCCTGGGCGGCGGGGCGATCACCATCCGCGAGTTCCTCGACGCCGACCTGGTCGACACCCTCCACGTCGCGGTCTCCCCGGTAAACCTCGGCTCCGGCTCCCGCCTCTGGGAGTCCCCCGACGAACTCCTCGACCGCTTCCACCGGGACGTGGTCCCCAGCCCGAGCGGCGACGTGATGCACCACCTCTTCTGGCGCCGGTGACCCCAACGGCGGCCACGGGCGGCCGGCCGACCGGCGGCGGCACGGACGAGGACGACCGGCTCACCGTGACCGACGACGACCACACGGCGATGACCCGTATCCGGCAGCTGGTCGGCGACCTCCGCACACAGATCCACGACGGCATCGCCGACTACGCGTCCATGGACGCGCGGCATTGCCCATGAGGAAGATCCGCCCCTCCCGGAACCGGTCCGCCATCGCCGCCCACAGCCGAAAGTCTGCCGGCACGAGCCGGATGCAGTCACCGCCCACCACTTTCCGGCCGACCCCAGCCCCCAGCCCATTTCGCATTTGTGTTCGGAAATCCGCCCAGGTAGACAGGTAGGCTCGCGCGTAGATCAACACCCGGGGGGCGGGGCAGCAGTGACGGACCATATACCGATCAACCCATGCGCGATCCCGCAGTTCACGGGCGACCTGGACGCGCTGGAGCAGAACCACAAGGCGATCACCGCCGCCGCGGGCACCTTCCGCGACGCCGGCGCGAACGTCGACTCCGAGTTCCAGGGCCTGTCGGCTTTCTACTCCGCTCCCGAGGCGGCACAGTTGTTCGCCACCACGCATCCGGTGAAGACGGACAGCGACTTCTTCGCCGACCAACTGGAGTCGGCAGCCAAGGCATTGGGCGAATTCGTCACCGAGGCCCGCCCGCTCGTGGCACGCCTGAAGCAGCTCCAAGCCGAGGCGACGACCTTCTCCAACAAGATCCTCGGCGACGAGCACTGGAAGGACGACGGAAAGAAGACCGCCGAAAACAACGCCCTGGTCGACGCAGTCAACGCGACCGCCGGCGCGTTCTGGGCGGCCGAACGCGCCTGCGCAACCAAGATCCGCGCCCTGTACGGCGCTCCTCCCCTCAGAGCCGACGACGGCTCGCACGCCGACGACATGCACGGCTACCTGGCCAGTGACCTCAACAAGGCACAGGACCTGCCCTGGGGTTCACACCTGGAGGAAACCCACCGGGCCTGGGAGGTCGGCTACTGGGTCAAGTCCTTCGTCTGGGACGGCATCGTCGTCGACGGCATCGTGGGCACCGTCCGCGGCCTGGGCACCCTCGTCGGCGTCGACGGCGCGGACGCGGCGGGCAAGGCCTGGACGGGCCTGGCGAAGCTCGGCACCGGCCTGGCCCTCAGCATCAATCCCGGCACGGGCGTGGTGTTCTGGATGGCCGACGACAAGGCGATGCCGGCCTGGCTGCGCGACTCGCGCAACGCGATGAAGGAGACCGGCAAGGCCCTCGTCGCCTGGGACGAATGGGGCAAGAACCCCGCCCGCGCCGCCGGCGCGGTCACCTTCAACGTCCTGACCGCCATCTTCACCGACGGCGCCGGCACCGCCGCCAAGACAGGCACGGCGGCCAAGGTCATCAGCGTGGCCGGCAAGGCGGGACGCCTCATCGACCCCATGACCTACGTCGGCCAGGCCGCCGGCAAGGCCGGATCCCTCGCCTTCAGCAAACTCAAGATCGGCGAACTGTTCGCCAACTTCGGCAAGGCCGACGGCGCCTTCCCCAAGGTCGACGACGTGGTCTGGAAGGACCTCCCCAAGGCCGACACCCCTGGTGTCACCTTCCCCCACCCCACCGAAACACTCCGCCTACCCGACGACGCCCTGGGCCGCCCGCAGTACTACGACAAGACCACCCACCAGCTCCTCGACCACACCGGCACCCCGAAACAGGACCTCACCGCGGTCCCGAAGGGAAACGACCACCCCCTCGCCGAGGTCCCCAAGCGCGAGGAAGTCACCGTCGGCGGCGGCAACACCCACTCGGTGACGGGCACGGCCGACAATGCAGCGCACACGCCAGGTGGCACCGCGACCCACACCCCGGGCGGCGCGTCGGACAAGACGGCCCACAACAGCCACACCGGACCGGGGGGTGGGGGCCACCAGCCCACGCACGCCGCTGACAGCGGTTCCGGAGCGGGTCACGGCGGTCACGGCTCGTCCGGCGGCAGTGGTCACGACGCTGGCCCGCACGACCCCGCGGACAACACTTCCGGTCACGGTGGCGACCCCCATGACCCCGCCGACCCCGGCACGGGTCAGCCGACCACGGGTTCGGGTTCGGGCCACGGCGGGGACACGGCCATCCCCCATCAGGATCCGCCGAAGGTGGAAGACCTTCCCCGGCTTCCGAAGGGCGGTCGTATCCCCGAGCACACCTTCGACCACGTGCTGCAGGGCGAGCTCAAGTACGATCCCAAAGGCAACCCCAAGGTGTCCGGTTACCATTTCCGACCCGATGGCCGTGATCTCAACCCCCACATGGTGAAGGTCCCAAGCATAATCGAGATCGATCACAAGACAGGACTGACCACGGGCAATGTATGGATGCGTGATCCGCGCACCGGGGAGATGGTGATGAAGCGGGCCAAGACGACCTTCTTCCCCCCGGGTTGGACGGAAAAGCAGGTCAGGCGTGCCATGACGAAGTCCTTCGAGAACGGCAGGGTGGTCGACCTCGTCCGCAATAAGTGGCGCGGCGAGTGGAAGGGCATCAGGTTCGAAGGCTATTTCGACCCGATCACCGGTGACGCGAAGACGATTTACCCGCTCATGCCGAAGTAAGCGAGAAGGAGAACCCAGCAGTGATTCGGACCAAATACTACGCCGAGGACGCCTTCGGGATGCCGGATTTCTCCGGGCCTGACGAGCTGAGCACACTGGGGCAGTGGGTGACGGCCGACATCCAGCTCTCGCCGCTGTCCGTCCTGGAGGCCATCGACCTGGTGACCGAGGCCAAGGCCAACCCGTCCTTCGCGCCGGAGGACCTGGACGGAAACGCGCACACCGCCACCATCAGCCCAGAGGGCGTGAGGGTGGAGAACTACTTCGTCGAGCACGTTCAGGGTGAATACACCCTCGACGACGCGTTCCGCGTGCTGGTCGACTTCTGGGACTACTGCTGCCTGGCGAATCCCAAAAAGGCCGACTCGCGCCGCCGTGAGTACGCCGAGGAGCATGGTCACGACCCGCTGGCGGGAATCCGTGACTACCTCGGCGCGTGAACGGCCCGGCCGAACCGGGCGCGGTCGCGGGTGGCTCAGCCGATGGGTGGCCGAACCCCCCGCGGCAAGGAAGGAAGGTGTTCGTGACCAGCCATGCGGAGCCTGACCCCAATCGCCAGGAGTGGGTCGACTGGCTCCGCGAGCGGCTGAACGTCGAGTTCGAGGAACTCGATTCGGCGCCGCACAACCTCGACCTTGTCTGGGGCGGTGCGAAGTTCAACCTGAACGCGCGCTTCGGGGTGGATCCGCGGGGCGGGAAACTGGAAACGTGGGAAGCGGTCGTCGCCGCGGCGCAGCTCGGCTCGGCGGTTTTCCGTACGGCGGGCATGACCGATGGAACGGTCAGCCTGCGAATCCTCCATGAGGTGCACACACTGCCCGCGACGGGGCCGATGCCTTACGCGCACGCGCAGACGTGGATCGAGGCGTTCTGGTACGCGATCATCACCCGCGACCAGCCGAAGATGACCGCACTGTGCGAGCTCCCGCTCGACGTCCTGCGCGCCTCCCGCGCCGACCACGACGACTACCTCTACCACTGGGTGGCGGCCCTCCAGGCGTACTGGCTCAAGCGCCCGGAGCTCGTGGAGGAGCTGACCGAGACCTTCCAGCGGTCACACCCCGACGTGGCCGTCATCGCGGGTCGGGACTACATCCAGCAGGTGGCGTACCCGCCGATCAACCTCTTCTACAAGTTCCTCCAGAAGGACGAAGAAGGCTTCCACACTGCACTGTTGGAGGCGCTGGAACTCCACAAGCGCTACTGGACGGCCACGCCCGAGCGGGCCGAGGACATCGACGGCCTGGTGCCGTTCGGCATCCTCGCCATCGCCTGCCTCGCCTACGACGGCGGCATCCCGGTCGAGGTCGAATCCCCGTACCTCCCCGAACACCTGCTCAAGCGCTCCTGGGTAGGCGAGTTCGAGGTCTGATCACCCCCCGGCCCCCACCCGGGCCGCGTACGCCGCCGCGCCCTCACCCGTGCCGCCCGCCCACCCCACGTAGCCGTCCGGGCGTACGAGGAACACCCCGTCCCCGTACGCCTCGTACGACGGCACCCGCACCACCCGTACCCCCGGCAGCTCCGGCACCGGGGCCCCGCCCACCGACAGCAGGGTCCACTGCGGCCCCCGGAAGGCGTCGAAGAGGCGCACGCCGCCCCGGTTCCCGTCCGGGGCGCGGTCGCCGGCCCGCAGGGCGGTGGCGTCCAGGCCCGTACGGGTCTCCACCGCCAGGGACGAGCCGCGGTAGCCCAGCCCCAGCTGCTGCGTGGCCGCGCCGCGCCGGGCCTCCCCGCGGTGGATCCGGGTGGACAGGCCGAGCATCTCGGCGGCGACGGGCAGCCGCTCCTCCTCGTACGAGCCGAGCAGCGCCTCCCGCGCCGCCCCGCTCAGCACCGCCGCCAGCTTCCAGCCGAGGTTGTACGCGTCCTGCACGCTCGTGTTGAGGCCCTGCCCGCCCGCCGGCGAGTGGACGTGCGCGGCATCGCCGATGAGGAAGATCCGCCCCTCCCGGAACCGGTCGGCCATCGCCGCCCGGGGCCGGAACTCGGAGGCCCAGCGCACCTCCGTGACATCGGCCGGGTCCAGGTGCGAGCGTGCGGCGACGACCGCGCGCAGCCCTGCGAGGGAGAGGTCGATCGCCGGGCCGCCGTCCTCCATCTGCGCGGTGAGCTGGAAGTCCTCCGTTCCGGCGAGGGGGCAGACGGCGAGGAAGCCCTCACCGTCGGCGGGCGGGAAGATGTGCCAGTTGTCGCGGTCGAGGCCGGTGATGCGTACGTCGGCCACCAGGATCGGGTTCGGGTCGACCGTCTCGCCCGTCATCCCGATCCCGAGCAGGCGCCGTACCGTCGACCGGCCGCCGTCGGCGGCGACCGCGTACCGGGCCCGTACGGGCGCGCCGGCGGCGAACTCGGCCGTCACCCCTTCCGCGTCCTGCGCGATCCCGACCAGCTCCCGGCCGAAGGCGACCTGCCCGCCGAGTTCGGTGAGGCGTGCGAAGAGGACCTCCTGGGTGCGCCACTGCGGCACCATCCAGGGCTCGTGGTACGGCGAGCCCTCCTGCACGTCCGTCTCGTCCCACATCGTGTGCTCGCCGAGCCGCTTGCCGTCCTGCCAGATCATCCCGACCGGGTACGGGCCGCCGGCGGCCCGGATGGCGTCGTGGACGCCCAGGTCGTCGAAGACCTCCAGGGTGCGGGGCTGGATCCCCTTGCCGCGCGAGCCGGGGAACAGCCCGTCGGCCCGCTCCACCACCAGGGCCCGCGTCCCCCGCCGCGCCAGGTCGACGGCGAGCGCGAGCCCGGCGGCCCCGGCCCCGACGACCAGCACGTCCACGTCCACGTCCACGTCTACGTCCACACCCACGAGAAGCCTCCTTAACAGCGTTAAGTTCCGACCCCTGAAGAGTGCCCTTAACGCTGTTAAACTGTCAAGCGTGGCTACTCGCAAACCCCCGAAGCTCGACAAGAAGCAGGCCGTCGACACCTCCCTGCGCCTCCTCAACGAGGTCGGCCTCGACGGCCTCAGCCTGCGCGCGATCGCCAAGGAGCTCGACGTCCAGGCGCCCGCCCTCTACTGGCACTTCAAGAACAAACAGGAGCTCCTCGACGAGATGGCCACGGAGATGTACCGCCGCATGACGGCGGACTCCCCCCTCGACCCCGGCCTCTCCTGGCAGGACCGCGTCCTGACGGCCAACCGCGGCCTGCGCACCGCCCTGCTCCGCTACCGCGACGGCGCGAAGGTCTTCAGCGGGTCCCGCTTCACCGGCACCGAGCACGCCGTCGAGATGGAGGCGAACCTCCGCGCCCTCACCGAAGCCGGGTTCACCCTCCCCCAGGCCGTCCGCGCCACCACCACGGCCTACTTCTTCACCCTCGGCTTCGTCACGGAGGAACAGGGCGTCCAGCCCCTCCCGGGCGAGCGCCGCGAGGGCTTCGACGTCACGGAACGCGCCGAACGCCTCGCCGACTACCCCCTGGCCGCCGAGGCGGGCGCGGACCTCTTCCAGGACTACGACCAGGGCTTCGAGGAAGGCCTCGCCCTCCTCGTCGCGGGCATCGAAAACCGGTACGGGCCCGCGCCCCGCGGCTGACACCCTGGGCGGATGACAGTGAAGAAGCGATGAACGGCACGGGGTACGGGTTCCTCACGGCCGCCCGGCCCGATCGGGACCGCCTGGCCGGGGCCCTCGCGCGGGGGTTCGGGGTGCCCGGGGCACGGGTCGACGTGGCCCCCGACGGGGTGGTCGACGGGCGGAACTGGGACACGGCCCTCGTCACCTGCGAGTACGAGGCGCTGCGCGCCGGTGACCTGCGCGGCATGCTGAACGTGTACGCCACCCCGCAGGTCACCGGGCCACCCGCCCCCGAGGAGCTCGCCGCCGTCCTGGCCGGGGAGTTGGGGACGCCGGTGCTGGTCGAGTGGGGGACCGTGCCGTGGATCCGGAAGGTCCTCCTTCCGCAGGGCCGGTCCACCTTCGCGGCCGTGGAGGACCTGGACATCGCGAAGGACCAGCCGTGGTTCCGCGTGTACGCCACCCAGGCCGGGCTCGCCGCCTTCCCCGAGGCCGAGGTGGAGGGGCTGCCCGACGCGGTACGGGGCCTGGCGCCGCCGACGCCCCTCGCGGACGGGCTCGGGGAGCACCGGGCGCTCCTGTGGCCCTGGGAGGCGCTGGTCGCGCGGATGGCCGCCGGGTGGCCGCCCGCACGCTGGTACGGGGCCGGCATGTACCGCGAGGACCTCGCGGGCCGGGACCGGATCGAGGAGGCGCTCCCCGGCCTGCCGGAGCCGGTACGCGCCGCCGTCGCCACCCTCGACGCCCGCTTCCGTGAGCTGACGGTCGACGACTCGGGTGAGGAACTGGGCGCCGACCCGTCGGCGACCGCCTGGTACCGGCACCGCCGCCCGGCCGTCCTGCCCTGGCGGGTCCTGCTGCCCGTCGACCCCGACGCGGCGCACTGGCTGTGGAAATGGGTCGAGGACGGAGCCGAGGGCAAGCCCGGCGGGACCGACATGAGCCACTTCGACCTGAGCGGCGCCGACCTGACCGGAGCCGACTTCTCCTGCTCCCTCTTCTGCGGCACCGGCCTGGCCCGCGCCAACCTCACCGGCACGGAGTTCTACCGCTCCCACCTCCAGGGCGCCGACCTCACCGGCGCCGACGCCACCGGCGCCTGCTTCGTACGGGCCCACCTCGACGGAGCCGTACTGCGCGGCGCGGTCCTCGACGGGGCCGACCTCGCCCGCGCGGACCTCTACGGGGTGGACGCCCGCGGCGCCCGCCTGCGCGGCGCCCGCATCCTGGGCGCGACCCTCATGAAGACCGACCTGCGCGGCGCCGACCTCACCGGCGCGACGCTCCGGGAGAACTCCTTCCGGGTCACCCTGGACGACACCACCACGGTCACGGGCCTGACCGGCACCCTCTTCGGCCCCGCCACCCTGACCACCGAAACCGGCACCCGCCCCCTGACCGGCCCCACCCTGGAATCCTGGCTCCGCACCCGCGGCGCCGACGTACGGGTCATCACACCGCACCGCCAGAACTGAACCGACGCCCCATTACGGAGGGACCTGCGGGTGGCGGCGTGCGGTCGTGCACGCCCCGAGCGCGGCACGGCAGCCGCCACCCCACGACCCGCACTCGTCAAGGCACAGGACCCTTGGCGTCCCCTCGCGACGAATCGCTCACCACCAGGGTGATCAACAGGTGACGAACCGTCAACACCTCGTTAGAGGTACACGCGCGGTTCCCGTTTCAGTACGACTTTTTTCAGCGGCGCCGGCGGAGCCGACGCAGGTTCCTTCACCGCGCGGTCGATCTCGCACCAGATGCGCTTGCCCGCGCCCTCGCGCTGCCAGCCCCACCGGTCGGCGAGCCCGTCCACCAGCTCCAGCCCGCGCCCGCCCGTGTCGTCCCCGGCGGCCCGCCGCCGCGCCGGGGCGCGGTCGCTCGCGTCGGCGACCTCCACCCGTACGCCGGGGCCCCCGAGGAGCATCCGCAGGACGGCCGGGCAGCCCGTGTGCACGACCGCGTTCGTGACGAGCTCGGAGATCAGCAGGATCAGCGTCTCCGCGAGCGGTTCGTCGTCCCCTATGCCCGACCCCGCCAGCCGGGACCGCGCCCATCGGCGCGCCCGGCCGACCTCGGCGGGGTCCGGTCCTACCTCCAGCTGTACCTGAAGCACCTGCACCGCTCACACCATCCGAACCGGCGGACACTTCGCCTCGCGACAGGATGGGATCACCGGGCGTGATCCCCGTGCCGAGCAGCATGGTTGACATACAGTCACCACAACAAGCGCTTCGGGCATATTCCAGCGCGAAGGAGTAGGCGTGGTGCATACTGTGCGACGCTCCCGTCGCTCAACCACTCGCATCGTGGGAGCGTACCGTGGCACGCCCCCGCCTCCGGGCCGCATCGGGGCGGGCCAAGGACACAAACCGATATCAACTCTCTGTAATCGGACATGAGTCCCGCGCCGTCCCTCCCGTGCCCCTGCGTAACAGCCGGCGACGGCCCTACAGCGGACTCGCCTCGGCCTCCGCCTCCGCTTCCAGGCAGGACGCCAGGAGTTCCTCCGCCTCCGGCGCCGTGCGCCACTGCTCCGCCCGCACCCACGCACGCTTCAGGTGCAGGTGCACGTCCGCCTCCCACGTGAAGCCCATCCCGCCGTGGACCTGGAGGCAGTCCCGGGCACCGCGCACCGCCGCCCCGTCCGCGAGGAGCTTCGCCGCGGCGATCTCGGCCGTGTCCCCCGTCACCGCCGCCGCATAGACCGCCGTACGGGCCACCTCGGCGCGCACCAGCATCCCCGCGCACAGGTGCTTGACCGCCTGGAAGCCCCCGATCGGCTGCCCGAACTGCTCGCGCTCCCCCGCGTACCGCACCGCCAGCTCCACCGTCCGCAGCGCGCTGCCCAGCTGGAGCGCCGCCGTCAGCAGCGCCCCCGCCTCACGGAACCCGGCGGGGAGCGCGGCCCCGTCGCCGGACGCGCGCCACAGCGGCGTCAGCGGGTCCACCGAGCGCACCGGCTCGCCGGCCGGCAGCCCCTCCGCCCCCAGGACCGCGTCGGCCTCGCCCAGGTGCGCCACCAGCGGCCCGCCCAGGTCGAAGGCCGTCACCACCGCCGAGCCCGAAGCCGCCCCCGGGACCACCCCGGCCGCCAGGTGCGTCGCCACCAGCGGCCCCGGCAGCAGCGCCCGCCCGGCCTCCTCGAAGACGAGCACGGCCTCCGGCAGGCCCAGGCCCACCCCGCCCTCGGACTCCGGTAGCCGCAGGGAGAAGAAGCCCGCCTCGCCCAGCTCCCGCCACAGCGCCCGGTCCACCGCCACCCCCGAGGACACGGACTCCCGCAGCGCCTCGCGCCCGTACCGCCCCGCGAGCAGGTCGCGGACGCCCGCCCGCAGGTCCCGCTGGTCCTCCGTCAGCCGGAAGTCCACGACCGCTCACCGCCCCTTCGGCAGGCCGAGGATCCGCTCGGCGACGATGTTCCGCTGGATCTGCGAGGTACCGGCCGCGATCGTGTACGAGAGCGAGGAGAGCCGCTCCAGCGTCCACTCCTCCTCCAGGGACAGGGACCCGGCCCCCAGCACCTCCGCCGCCGCGTCGTACAGCTCCTGCCGCGCGTGCGAGTACGCCAGCTTGAAGACGCTGCCCCCGGTGCCGGGGACCCCGCCCGAGCCCTGCGCCTCGCTGACGTTCCACTGCGTGAGCCGCCACAGCGCCCCGAACTCCCCGTACAGCCGGCCCAGCCGCCGCCGCAGTACGGGGTCGTCCCAGCGCCCGTTCGCCCTGGCGGCCCGCGCGAGCGCTCCCAGCGTCCGCCGGCAGGCGACGACCTCGCCGACGAAGGCGGTGCCGCGCTCGAAGGACAGGGTCACCATCGTGACGCGCCAGCCGTCGTTCTCGGCGCCGACCCGGTTGGCCACCGGTACCCGGACCTCGTCCAGGAAGACCTCCGTGAACTCGGCCGAGCCCGCCAGGGTGCGCAGCGGCCGGACCGTGACGCCGGGCGCGTCCATGGGCAGGGCCAGCCAGGAGATCCCGCGGTGCCTGGGCGCGGCGGGGTCGGTGCGTACGAGCAGCTCACACCAGTCGGCGACTTCGGCGTGCGACGTCCAGATCTTGGAGCCGGTGACCACGTACGCGTCCCCGTCGCGGACCGCCTTCGTCCGCAGCGCCGCCAGGTCGGAGCCGGCGCCCGGCTCGCTGAACCCCTGGCACCACACCTCCTCCCCGCGCAGCACCGGCGGCAGCCAGCGCGCCCGCTGCTCGGCGGTGCCCTCGGCGGCGATGGTGGGGCCGGCGTGCAGCAGCCCGACGAAGTTCGCGCCGACGTACGGGGCGCCGGCCCGCTCGGTCTCCTCCAGGAAGATCAGGTGCTGGGTCGGGGTGGCCCCGCGTCCGCCGGCGTCGACGGGCCAGTGCAGGCCCGCGTACCCGGCGTCGTACAGCCGGCGCTGCCAGCCCAGGTCGTAGGCGCGCCGGCCCGGCCAGTCGTCCGGCGAGGGCCTGGCGGGCAGCTCGGGCAGCACCTTGCCGAGCCAGGCGCGCAGCCGGGCCCGGAACTCCTGCTCCTCCTCGGTGTGGGCGAGGTCCATCTCAGACCAGGTCCAGGCCGAGCATGCGGATGGCGTTGCCGCGCATCAGCTTGTGGACGGTCTCGTCGTCCAGGCCCTTCACGTGGTCGAGGGCGACCTCCTTGGTGTGCGGGAAGGTCGAGTCGACGTGCGGGTAGTCGGTCTCGAAGGTGGCGTTGTCGCGGCCGACGACGTCCAGCGAGGCGATGCCGTGCTTGTCGCGGAAGAAGCAGCAGTAGATCTGCCGGTAGTAGTACGTGGACGGCGGCTCGGGGATCAGGTCGCGGACCCCGCCCCAGGCGCGGTGCTCCTGCCAGACGTCGTCGGCGCGCTCCAGGGCGTACGGGATCCAGCCCATCTGGCCCTCGCTGTAGGCGAGCGTGAGCTGCGGGAACTTCACCAGGACCCCGCTGAAGAGGAAGTCCATCATCGAGGCCATGGCGTTGTTGAAGCTCAGCGAGGCCTGGACGGCGGGCGGGGCGTCGGGGGAGGCGGCGGGCATCTGGGACGAGGACCCGATGTGCATGTTCACGACCGTGCCGGTCTCCTGGCAGACGGCGAAGAAGGGGTCCCAGTAGCCGGAGTGGATGGACGGCAGCCCCAGGTGGGTGGGGATCTCGGAGAAGGTCACGGCGCGCACCCCGCGGGCGGCGTTGCGGCGGATCTCGGCGACGGCGAGGTCGATGTCCCACAGCGGGATGATGCACAGCGGGATCAGCCGGCCGCCGCTGTCGCCGCACCACTCCTCGACCATCCAGTCGTTGTAGGCGCGCACGCAGGCGAGGGCGACCTCCTTGTCACGGGCCTCGGCGAAGGTCTGCCCGCAGAAGCGGGGGAAGGTGGGGAAGCAGAGGGAGGCCTCGACGTGGTTGAGGTCCATGTCGAGGAGCCTCGCCTTGGGGTCCCAGCAGCCGCGGCGCATCTCCTCGCGGGTGATGCCCTCCAGGGTCATGTCGTCGCGGTCGAAGCCGACGGCGGCGATGTTGCGCTTGTACGGGAACTTGAGGTCCTCGTAGATCCACCAGTCGGTCGGCGGGCCGTCGGGGTCCATGGAGATCACGTACTTGCCGCCGGTGTACTCCAGCTCGCCGATGCCGGCGGTGAGGGGCTTGGGGCCGCGGTCGCGGTACTTCGCGGGCAGCCATACGTCGAAGAGGTGGGCGGGCTCGATCACGTGGTCGTCGACGCTGATGATCCGAGGCAGTTCCAGTGCCATCTGCTCGCGCTCCTTCTCCCTGATCTGATGCATCGTCAGAAACAAGCTAGACCCGCCACCCCTGGACCGACAAGCGGCTGAGCCCTACGCTCTGCCCTTGATCTGACTAACCGTCAGCTGGCGTTTCCGGCCGGCACGCCCAGGGGAGGTCCGCAATGACGACCACGGAGACGGCGACGGCGACGGCGACGGCGACGGCGGAGACCGAAACGGCCGCAGCAGACGGCGTCACGGCCGCCGCCACGGAACTCGGCCGCTCCCGCACCCTGTGGGAGCTGATCGCCCGCCGGGCCGCCCTGACCCCCGCCGCCCCAGTCCTCATCGAGGCCGCCGAGGACCCCGCCGCCGACCGCACCCTCACCTTCGCCGCCCTGCGCGACCGCGCCGAACGCGTCGCCGCGGGCCTGTACCGCATGGGCGTACGCCCCGGCACGGTCGTCGCCTGGCAGCTGCCGACCCGCATCGAGACCGTCCTGCTGTCGGCCGCCCTCGCCCGCCTCGGCGCCGTCCAGTCCCCCGTGATCCCCTTCTACCGCGACCGCGAGACCGGGTTCGCCCTGCGCGAGTCGCGGGCGGAGTTCTTCGCCGTCCCCGGTACCTGGCGCGGCTTCGACCACACCGCGATGGCCGCCCGCCTCGGCGCCCGAGGGGTCTTCGAGGCGTACGCGGACCTCCCCGACGGCGACCCGGCGGTCCTGCCCCCGCCGCCCGCCGACGGCACCTCCGTGCGCTGGATCTACTGGACCTCCGGCACCACCTCCGACCCCAAGGGCGTCCTGCACACCGACCGCTCCCTGATCGCGGGCGGCTCCTGCCTGGCCCACGCCCTGCGCCTGACCCCGTCCGACGTCGGCTCGATGGCCTTCCCGTACGCGCACATAGCCGGGCCCGACTACACGGTGATGCTGCTGCTGTACGGGTTCCCGGCGGTGCTCTTCGAGAAGTTCGCGATGCCGGACGCGCTGGACGGCTACCGCCGCCACGGGGTCACCATCGCCGGCGGCTCCACCGCCTTCTACTCCATGTTCCTGGCCGAGCAGCGCAAGGAACCGGCGGTGAAGCTCATCCCGAGCCTGCGCCTGCTGGCGGGCGGCGGCGCCCCCAAGCCCCCGGAGATCTACCACGCGGTGGTGCGCGAGCTCGGCTGCCAGCTCACCCACGGGTACGGCATGACCGAGGTCCCGATGATCACCATGGGCTCCCCGGACGACACCCCGGAGAACCTCGCCACCACCGAGGGCCGCCCCCCGGAGGGCATGTCCATCCGCATCACCACCTCCGACGGCACCCCCCTGCCCGCCGGCACCGACGGCGAGGTCCGGCTGCGCGGCGAGGCGGTCTGCCAGGGCTACCTGAACCGCAAGGACACCCCCGAGGTCTTCGACGCCGACGGCTACCTGATCACCGGCGACCTCGGCCACCTCACCCCCTCCGGCCACCTGGTCCTCACCGGACGCAGCAAGGACGTGATCATCCGCAAGGGCGAGAACATCTCGGCGAAGGAGATCGAGGACCTCCTCCACCAGCTCCCCGGCGTCGGCGACGTGGCCGTCATCGGCCTCCCCGACGAGGAGCGCGGCGAACGCGTCTGCGCCGTGGTCGAGCAGCCGGCGGGCGCGGCCCCGCTGACCCTCCCCCAGGTCACCGCCTACCTCCGCGCCCAGGGCCTGTCCCCGTACAAGCTGCCCGAACAGCTGGAACTGGTCGACGCCCTCCCCCGTAACGACGCCCTGCGCAAGGTCCTCAAGTACCGCCTGCGCGAACGCTATTCCTGACCGGACGGCCGCCCGGCGCACCCCTGGCACCAAGCTGACGGGCCCCTTGGTGCCAGGCCGGAAACCTTCTCCGGGGCTTCCGGACCGAGCAGGATGGTGATCACCGGAACGGCGGCGGGAACGAAACCCGAAGCCGGGGCGAGGGGGGCGGACAGCCCCCGGAGCCCGGGCATCCGCCGTCCGGACACCAGGACCGCTCACTCACCAGCCGGGGGAACCGCCATGTCGAAGACCACCCAGATCCTCAGCGCCGCCCACTGCGCCTCCGGCGACGTCATCGGGTGGGACTGAGCGGCATGCTCCTGGTCCGACTCCCCCTCCTCAGCCACAGCGGGGCGCCGGGTACGGAGAGCGGGGCGAGCCTCCTGCAGGACGCCCTCTGGGCCCACGCGGGCCCGCAGCACGCACTCGAACACGTACGGGTGCGCCCGCTGCCCACGGGCATGAACGTGGCCCTCTTCGTCCGCGCCGAGAACGACGCCCTCGCCCGTGAGAAGGCCTGCGGGCTCCTCACGACCGTCCTCGGCACCGGCGCGGGCCGCGCGTACCACCTCAGCCCGCTGATCACCTACTGACCCACCGCACCACCCTCTTCGCCACCGACCGCCCGGTCCTTCCGACCGCTGTTCCTGCAGGGCAGCCGTCCCACCGGCACCACGGTGCGCAGCCCCACCCCTTCCGGCCTCGACCAGGCCCGCCCCGCGGCATCCCGCGGCGCCCCCACACGTCTCTCCACGCCCACAGGAGCTCAGCCATGCCCAAGAACCTCAAGGCCACCGCCATCCGCGTCGCCTCCACCTCGGCCCTCGCCGCGACCGCCGCCACCATGATCTTCACCTCGCCGGCCAGCGCCTCGGCGCTCACCGACGGCATCTCCGCGACGGCCCGCGCCGAGGAGGGCAACGGCGCCTGTGCCCACGGCGGTTACGTGGGCGGCCCGGAGCAGAACAGCAGCTGCTACAACGGCCAGAGAACTCACGCCTGGTGCGCCGACTTCGCGGGCTGGGTCTGGGCCCGCAACGGGGTCACCGGCCTGTCGACCCTGAGCGACATGGCGGACAGCTTCTACGACTACGGCGTCAAGTACGGCACCCTCTCCAGCACGCCCCACGTCGGCGACGCCGTCGTCTACAACCACGGCGGCAGCTACTCCGACGACCACGTCGCCCTCGTCACCGGGATCTCCGGCAACTGGGTCACCATCACCGGCGGCAACCAGGGCGGCTACCCGGGCCACGTGAGCACCCACAGCACCGACCAGTGGCAGGTCGGCTCCTCCCCCTGGGGCCAGAAGATCAGCGGCTACATCTCCCCGGCCGGCACGACCAAGCCCTCCTACCCCGCCCCGTCCTCCCTCGCGGACGGCACCCTCGTCAAGTCGCCGAACGGCCCCGAGGTCAAGGTCATGATCAAGGGCGCCGGCGTCCCCGTGGCGGGCTCCGACGTCACGCCGGACAAGTACGACCTCAGCAAGATAGTCCTCGTCGACGACTCGGCCTTCCGCTCCCTGGTGAGCGCCCCGCCCTCCGGCACCGTGGTTCACGACCAGGCGGGCGGCGCGGAGCGCTACGTGATCATCGACGGTGCCGCCCTGAAGATCGGCGCCGAGGACTGGACCGCCGCCGGCTACAACGTCCGCCCGGACATGGGCGTCCCGTCCGCCTGGCTGAAGACCGCCGCACAGCGCCAGGTCACCACCGGCGTGGTCGTCATGGACCAGACGGGCAAGGACCCGGCCCGCTACGTGATGGTCGAGGGCGGCGCCCTGCACATCTCGGCCGAGGAGTGGACGGCCGACGGGTACAACGAGATGACCCTCATGGGCGTCCCCGGTGAGTGGCTGAAGGCCGCCGCCGCCAAGGCCCCGGCCAACGGCACCGTGGTCATGGACCAGTCGACCACCGACCCGAACCGCTACGTGATGGTCAACGGCACCGCCGTGCACATCTCGGGCGCCGAGTGGACCGCCAACGGCTACAACCAGCGCCCGGAGATGGGCGTGCCCGGCACGTGGCTCGCCGGCGCCGTCAGCAAGCAGCTGGTCAACGGCACCGTCGTGAAGAACGCCTCCGACCCCACCGTCTACGTCATGGCCGGCGGCAAGGCCGTCTCCCTGACCTACGCCGACTTCACCGGCCTCGGCTACGACAAGCGCCCGCTGGAGACCCTGCCGGGTGAGTGGCTGGCCTCCGCCGTCGCCAAGGCGGTCCCCGCCGACGGCACGATGCTGCTCGCCCAGGGCGACCCCACCGTCTGGCAGGTCACCGGCGGCAAGAAGCGCGCCATGACCGAAGCCGAATTCGGCCCCGGCAAGGCCAGCTTCAACGACGTCGTCAGCGTCCCGGCCACCCTGATCACCGCCGTGCCCACCGCCTGACCCGCACTCGGCCCTCCGCCCCGTACGCGGCCCCGGTCCTCCGGAGCCGCGTACGGCCGTTGCTACAGCCGGCTCAGCGACGCCGCGGCGAACAGGACGTCGCGGATCGCCTCGCGGTCGCCGGTCTGGCCGACCGCCGCCTCCTCCGGGGAGATGTGGCCGGCGGCCAGCTGGCAGAACTCCAGGCCGTCCAGCGCGACCTCCGCCACCGTGTGCTCCCGCGAGGGCTTCGCCGCCGGGGAGTCCAGGGCGATGTCCCAGCCGCCCCCGCCCGCCCCCTCGATCTCCAGGTGCAGGGTCCGCCCCGGAGCCCCCGCCGCGACCAGCCCCCGCGCCGGTGCCGCCAGGCCGGAGCGGCGCCGGCCGGCCAGGGCTCCGGGCAGCAGCCGGGCCGCGAGGTCGATCATGCCGTGCAGGTGCGGGCCGGACGGCGGCTCGTACGGGTAGTCCACCGCCTCCGCGATGTCCCAGGCGTGCACCCAGCATTCGAAGGCCCGCTCCAGGAAGGCGTCCCCGAGCGGCAGCGCGAAGGCCCCGTAGTCCACGGCCAGCTCGGCCACGCCCCGGCCGGCGAAGGAGACCGTACGGACCAGGGTGTGCCCCTGCGCCCGCCAGGGTTCGCGCACCTGCCGGTCGGACGGTGCGGTGGCGGAGTTCCAGAAGTGCTCGGTACGCCCGGTCGGTCCGCCGGGCGGTGCCTGCGGGCCGAGCGGGTCGTCCAGGCCGAGGGCGGTGGCGATCATCCCGTCGACCGTGAGCAGGTGCCCGATCACGCCCGCGACCGTGGTGCGGTGGCTGCGCCGGCGCTCCTCCTCGAACCACTTCAGCCGCACCGGGGTGTCCCATTCCGAGTCCCCGAAGTCGCGCAGCAGGGCGTCGAGGCGCGCGGTCTCGGTGTCGTACGGGTTCGCCCACGCCGGTACGGGGATGCGGGCCGGGCGCTTGCCCAGGCAGTCCTCCAGCACCCGCGAGCGCAGCAGCGGCTTCAGGTCGAGGCTCTCCTCCGGGTGCAGCAGCCCGACCGCGTCGCGCAGCCGCAGCGCCTCCTCGGCGCAGGGCGCGCACACGGTGAGGTGGTCCTCGACGGCCTGGGTCTCCTCGGCGGAGCAGGCGGCCAGCGCCCACGCCCCGAGCAGGGACTTCAGTACGGCGTGCGTGGGCGGCGCGGGCGGCAGGAACTCGGGCGCGTCGAGGTCGTCACCGGCCGCGCGGGGACCCGGTATCCGCGTACGGCCGCCCGCCGGGCGCCCGTACGCGTCGTCGTTGCTGTCGCCGGGGGTGTCTTCGGTGGGTCCGGTCATCGGGTGGTTCCGTATCCGCGAGGGCCGTATCCGGGCGGGGCGGTGTCCTCCCTCGGGAGGACGTTGGCGGTCGACAGCAGCTGGAGGCCGAGCCGCAGCCGGCGCCGCGCCTCGTCCTCGCTGATCTGCAGGTCGGCGGCGGCCTGCCGGTAGTCGCGGCGCTTGAAGTACGCGAGTTCCAGGGCGGCCCGCAGCGGTGCGGGCATGGAGGTGACGATGTAGTCGGCGCGGGCGGCGGCGTTGGCGCTGCGCACCTTCTGTTCGAGCTCCTCGCGCGAGCCCCGGCCCAGTTCGGCCTGTCGCAGCCGGGCGACGGCCTGGCCCTGGGTGATCCGGGCGACCCAGGAGCGCATGGAGCCCTGCTTGGGGTCGTAGGCGTCGGGGTTCTCCCAGATGTAGCCGAAGACCTCGCGGGTGATGCGGTCCGCGGCCTTCTCGTCCCCGAGCACCCGGTGGGCGAGGCTGTGCACGAGCGAGGCGAAACGGTCGTAGAGCTCCCCGAGGGCGGCGGCCTCGCCGCGGGCGAGACGCTGCTGCATGCGGCGGTCCCAGCGCGGTGGAACGTCCTTCGCCATGCTGCCTCCAGCCGTGTGTCGACCCGTCAAATGTAGTCGCCACCGGCCGGAGCGCGCCTGTTTTGGGGGAACCTCCCCCGGAAGCGCGACCCCCGTGCTAGCAGGATCGGTCCGCCTTCCCCCGTACATGCGTACGCGCCCCGCCGCGCTCCCCGTGCGCGGGTTCGATGCGGCCACCTCGTTGACCGCTCGGCTTAACGCGCAGGCCATCGAGGCCTTACGCTCCTGCCTGTCTTGATCTGCACCTCAAGTGCACCCCAACGCACATGTGAAGGCGGAACGCCGCATATGGACAGCGCAGAGTACGAGCGCAAGATCGCCTCCCGATTCGCCACCTTCGACCAGGACGGATCCGGCTACATCGACCGCGAGGACTTCAGTACGGCCGCCCGTGCCGTACTGGCCGAATTCGGTGTGACCGCCCGCTCGGACAAGGGCCAGGCGGTCTTCGCCGGCGCCGAGGCCTTCTGGCAGGGCATGGCCGGCATCGCCGACGTGGACGGGGACCAGCGGGTGTCCCGCGAGGAGTTCGTCACCGGAGCGGCGAAGCGGCTGCGGGACAACCCGGAGCGGTTCGCGGAGATCGCCCGGCCGTTCCTGGCGGCGGTGGTCGCGGTGGCGGACGAGGACGGCAGGGGCGCGACCCCGGCGACGGCGACCCGCGTCCTGCGCGTCCTGGGCACGGCCCCGGACCTGGCCGCCCTGGTGGCGGCGGCCCTGGACGCGGACGGCGACGGCCGCATCGGCGAGGAGGAGATCCTCACGGCCTTCGCCGCGTACTGCGGCGTGGACCCGGACGCGTAACGCCTACGGCGTACACATTCCGGCCCCGCCACACCCAGCCCCGCCGGCGTTTGAGGCGCGGGGGCCTGGGGGCAGAGCCCCCAGGCCCCCGCGGGGTCTACGCGAACACGACGGTCCGGGTCCCGTTCAGAAGCACCCGGTGCTCGCTGTGCCACTTCACGGCCCGCGCCAGCGCCTGGCACTCCACGTCCCGCCCGATCGCGACCAGCTGGTCCGGCGTGACCTCGTGCCCGACCCGCTCGACCTCCTGCTCGATGATCGGCCCCTCGTCGAGGTCGGCCGTCACGTAGTGGGCGGTCGCACCGATCAGCTTCACGCCGCGCGCGTGCGCCTGGTGGTACGGCTTGGCGCCCTTGAAGCTCGGCAGGAAGGAGTGGTGGATGTTGATGATCCGCCCGCTCAGCTCCTTGCACAGGGTGTCCGACAGCACCTGCATGTAGCGGGCGAGCACCACCAGCTCGACGTTCTCCGCCCGCACCAGCTCCAGCAGCTGCGCCTCGGCGGCCGCCTTCGTGTCCTTCGTCACCGGGATGTGCACGAAGGGGATGTCGTACGAGCCGACCAGCTCGGCGAAGTCGGTGTGGTTCGAGACCACCGCCGCGATCTCCACCGGCAGCGCGCCGATGCTCGCGCGGAACAGCAGGTCGTTGAGGCAGTGGCCGAACTTCGACACCATCAGCACGATCCGCATGCGCTCGTCGGAGCGGTGGATCTGCCAGTCCATCCGGAAGCTGTCGCCGATGGCCGCGAAGCTGGCGCGCAGCTTGTCCAGCGTCACCTCCGGCTCGGCCTCGAAGTGCACCCGCATGAAGAAGAGCCCGGTCTCCCGGTCTCCGAACTGCTGGCTGTCCACGATGTTGCAGCCGGTCATGAAGAGGTAACTCGACACGGCGTGCACGATGCCCTGCTTGTCGGGGCAGGACACGGTCAGGACGTACTGGGGCAGGGGCCGGGCCCCGGGCTGCGGGTCGCTCATGACCCCATAGCCTTTCACACCGCGCGCGTGAGCATCTTCAGCACGTCGACCGAGGTCGGACGCTCGTCGGGGTCCTCGCCGTCCGCGGCCGACATGCGGACGTGCGCCTCGCGCGCCGCCCGCACCGCCTCGGGCCAGGCGTGGTGCTCCAGGTACGCGGTCACGGGGGCGTCCGGGCCGACCTGGTGCAGGATCCGCAGCACGCGCAGCACCGCGAGGTCGACCAGGGCCGCCTCCTGGGCGTCGCGGAAGATCGTGCCTATGTACTTGTCGGCGGACCAGCTGTCGAGCCAGGTGTCCTCGACGAGCCGGTACACGGCGTCGGTGACGTCCCCGTACCCTTCGACGCCGGTCAGCCAGATCTCCTCCTGGAAGGCGGGGTCGGAAAGCATGTGCAGCGCCGAGCGCACGTTGCTGCGCCAGCGCCACCACGGCATGTCGTTGAGGGGCATGCCGCCCATGGTGGAGGAGCGGCCGCCGCGGCGGGAAGAGTTCTTCGAACCTTGGGCGAATGTCACGCTTTCGATCGTACGTTCCCCACAAATGCGATCTTGACGCACCTATCCCCGCCGGACCCCCCGGTAGTTCACCTGGGCGTCACCGGATGTTGTGTACACCTCACCATCCAGTTACCCCTGTGACGGAATGGTCGTGGGACATGACCAATCGCCGACGCGCAACTGCCTTGTCCCGCCTGCTCCTTGCCGCAGTGACGGGTGCGTGTCTCACCACAGCGTGTGGGGTGCTCCCCGGTGGATCGGGGGATTCCGGGGACACCCTCACGGTCATGACGTTCGCTCCGATGGGAACCAAGGCCACCAACATGCCCGGAATGCCGGGTATGGCCAAGGCGTACGAACGGTGGATCAACGCCAACGGTGGCATCAAGGGCCGCAAGCTGCGCGTCCTGACCTGCAACGAGAAGAACACCGCGACCGGCGCCGCCGACTGCGCCCGCGAGGCCATCACGAAGAAGGCGGTGGCCGTCGTCGGCTCGTACAGTCAGCACGGCCGCGCCTTCATGGCCCCGCTGGAGGCCGAGGGCATCCCCTTCATCGGCGGCTACGGGGTCTCCGCCGAGGAGTTCCAGAGCACCCTGTCCTACCCGGTCAACGGCGGCCAGCCCGCGCTGCTCGCCGGCGCCGGCCACCAGCTCGGCAAGGCCTGCTCCCAGGTGTCCCTGGTCCGCCCGGACACCCTCGTCGGCGACACCATGCCGGTGCTGCTGAACGCGGGCCTGAAGGCCAGCAACACCCCGGAGGCCTCCGACATCCGGGCGGCCGAGGACGCCGCGGACCTCATGCCGCAGGCCCGCGAGGCCCTGGCCGACGTCACCGGGGGCGGGTCCGCGGCCTCCGCGACGCCGGCCCCGCCGTCCTCCTCGTCCAAGGCGACGACGACCCCCAGCCCGTCGGGATCTCCCGCCGCCAAGGGCACCTCGCCGTCGGCCTCGTCGGCCTCGTCGTCCAAGGGTTGCGTCACGGCCGTGCTCGGCGAGCGCACCGAGACCTTCTTCGACGCCTTCCGCCGCGCCGACTCCAGCGTGCGCAGGAACCCGCAGATCTCCTCCGTCCTCGGCAGCGTCAGCCAGGCCCTGGTCGACCGCACCGGCGGCAAGGAGAGCCCCTTCGAGGGCGCGTACGTCACCAGCTGGTACCCGGTGTCGACCGACCCGCTGTGGGCGCCGATGCGCAAGGTCATCAGCGACCAGGCCTTCGGGGACGACACCGTCGAGGCCGACGACAGCGGGGCGCAGACCACCTGGATCGCGTACACCGTCCTCAACCAGGTCGTCCAGAAGTTCAAGGACGGCGAGGCCATCACGGGCCGCAAGCTGGCCCGGATGCTCAACGAGTCCTCCGGCATCTCGACCGGGAACCTCACCCCGGAGCTGAGCTGGCGCTACCAGGACATGCGGGCGGTGGCCGGCTTCCCGCGGCTGGTGAACGGCCGGGTCAGCTTCCAGGTCGTCCAGCAGGGCCGGCTCGTCGCACAGCTCGGCGAGCAGGACGTGGACATGACGTCGACGCTGGAATCGGCCCCGCGCTCGGCGTGACCCCGCCGCGGCACCCCCCTACAGCTGGGTCTTGTCGCGCTGCGTGAGCCCGTACTTGGCGGCGATCGTGTTCCACATGGTCGCCGCCGACTCCTTCGCCTTGGTCGCCTCGGCGCTCGACTTGTTGCCGGCGGCGGCGTCGTCCGTGGGCTTGGCCTTGCCGTCCTTGCAGCCGCCCTTGTCGTGGCCGGCGTCGTCCGCCCAGTCCGCGTAGCTGTTGTCGGCGTCCGCCGAGGAGTTCCAGGCCTTGGTGAGGGTGGCCGCGAGCCGGGTGTGGTTCGGGAGCAGATCGATCTTGAGGTCCCCGAGGCGGGTGACCAGCTCGTCGCGCTGGCGGGCCGCCTCGCGCAGGTCCTGGGCCGCCTGGCCGAGGTTCTTGCAGTCCTTGATGTCGTCCACGGCCTTGATCACCGCGGTCCGGCTGTCGTTGGCGTCCGCGAGCAGCTTGTCCAGCTGGGCGGCCTGCGGGCGGGCCGGGTCCACCGGCGCGGACCCGCCCGGCGCGTCCGCGGCCGCGGAACCGCCGGAGGCCGGGGCCACCGCGACGGGGTCGTTGTTCTGCGCCTTGCCGTCGCTGAGCAGCGCGCCCACCCCGAGCCCGGCCACGGCCAGCCCGAACACCCCGGCGGCGATGACCGCGGGCGGGATCCGGCGCGCGGGTGCGGGCGGGGGTGGGGGCGGGGCCTGGAACTGCTGCTGCGGCGGGACGGGCTGCTGCCGGGGCGGGCGCTGCCCGTACGGCCGGGGCTGCGCGGCCGGCGGCGTGCGGC